>NZ_JAAIFP010000022.1:0-75761 GCF_010747435.1 Paenibacillus sp. ALJ109b | reverse complement strand
GGGGATAACAGCGATCGGAAGGTTGTTCTGTCATCGAAGTGGGAGTATGCATATGTTCGGAAGGTGGACTGCAATCGAAGTGGTCTAGTGTTATGTTTTATTCACCTTAGGAGTGTACCAACAAATAAGGAGTGATAGGTGATGGCAAAAGGCAATGAACAGCCAGGTTCTGGCACAGCAGTAGCGGGCGTAGCAGCGACAGGTGCAGCGGCACAGACGGAAAGCTCTCTTTTCCAAACGTATGCGCGTTATCCAATCAGTCTGGTCAAAGGAAAAGGCAGCTGGCTATGGGACGATCAGGGCAATCGTTATCTTGATTTCATGTGCGGGTTGGCTGTAACGAGTCTGGGCCATGCACCAGAGAAAGTCGGAGCCAAGCTAAAAGCTCAGATTGATGAGCTGTGGCATGTGTCCAACCTGTTCCAGATTCCAGGTCAGGAAAAAGCAGCGGCTTTGTTGACAGCAAATACGTGCGCAGACGCCGTATTCTTCTGTAACAGTGGTGCAGAAGCGAATGAAGCGGCAATCAAACTGGCTCGTCGCTATCACCAGAAGGTAAAAGGCACAGGTCGGTACGAAGTCATTACATTTGCCCAATCCTTCCACGGACGGACACTCGCAACTTTGACAGCAACTGGGCAGGATAAGGTGAAAGAAGGATTTTTGCCATTGCCAGCCGGATTCGTAACTGTACCATTGCATGACACAGCGGCTCTCGAAGCGGCGATCGGACCCAATACAGCAGCGATCATGCTGGAAATGGTGCAAGCCGAGGGTGGAGTACATCCGGTCAAACCAGATTTTGTCCACCACGTTCGCAAACTTTGTGAAGAGCACGGACTGCTGTTGATTGTGGACGAAGTACAGACCGGAATGGGACGTACAGGCAAACTGTTCGCGCATGAGCATTATGGCATTGAGCCGGACATTTTCACTGTAGCCAAAGGTATTGGTAGTGGATTCCCTGTAGGTGCGATGCTGGGTAAAGGGTATCTGAAGGATGCGTTTACTGCGGGTAGTCATGCAACAACATTTGGCGGAACACCGCTTGCCTCTTCCGTTGTCATTGCAACGATTGAAACCATGCTCGAAGATCATTTGCCTGAGCGTGCAGCTGAAATGGGCGAATACCTGATGAACTCTCTGCGGGAGCGTTTGGCTGGTAATTCGTTTGTAAAAGAAGTTCGGGGTATGGGGCTGCTTGTTGGAATCGAATGTGCTGAAGCGGTAGGAGACATTGTGCTTGCTGGTCAGAAACGAGGCATTCTCTTTGTATCCGCAGGACCGAATGTCATTCGTCTGCTTCCAAACTTGTATGTGAGCAAGGAAGAGATCGATCAGGCGGTATCCTTGGTAGCTACGTTGATTGAAGAGCATGTGGCTGCGAAGAACGCCTAAAAAGACTTTATACAACTTTTCTGACTCGGGGCCTTCGCGGGCCTCGAAGCGGAACAAAATGATGAATCATGAATCCCTGTAGCCGCGCGGTAAACTAGCGGAAGATGAAAGTGAGCAGCCGGATGGCAAGATCTCAACCTTCTACACTCTTCTGCCCATGCGGGTGCAGGGAACCGGAAATAAGGAGGACAACACTAACATGACACAAGCGCAACAGACGGAAAAGGTACAGAAGGTCGATCTTAGAGGCCGTGATTTTATTGAATTTACAGATTATACAGCGGAGGAAATCCGCTATCTGCTGGACCTTGCGATTGAGATTAAAGGTAAACAGAAAAACGGTGTGCCATATCAGCCACTCCAAGGCAAAACGATCGGACTCATTTTTGAAAAATCATCTACACGTACCCGTGTATCCTTTGAAGTCGGCATGTTCCAATTGGGCGGTCACGCGCTCTTCTTGAGCAAAAACGATATCCAACTCGGTCGCGGGGAAACGACACATGATACAGCCAAAGTCCTGTCACGTTACCTGGACGGCATCATGATTCGTACCTTTGGACACCATAATGTGACTGAACTGGCACAACATGCGGATGTTCCGGTTATTAACGGCCTGAGCGATGCAGCACATCCATGCCAGGTACTCGCGGACTTCCAAACCGTATTGGAGCACAAAGGCAAGCTAGAAGGTCTGAAAATGGCTTATGTCGGAGACGGCAATAACATGGCTCATTCCCTTATGCTTGGTGCAGCGAAGATGGGGATGCATGTTGCAGTAGCGACTCCGGAAGGCTATGAGCCTGATAGCGCAGTCGTCGAGCAGGCGCGCAGCATTGCACAGGAGAGCGGCTCACAGGTGACTGTAACGTACAGTGCACAGGAAGCTGTGAAAGATGCAGATATCGTGTATACGGATGTATGGGCGAGCATGGGTTTTGAAGAGGAACAGAAGATTCGTGAACAAGCATTTGCTGCGTATCAGGTGGATGAGGAACTGATGAAAGGTGCAAAGCCGGATTATATGTTCCTGCACTGTCTGCCGGCACACCGCGGAGAAGAAGTGAGTGCTGGGGTTATTGACGGGCCAAACTCCCTGATCTTTGATCAGGCGGAGAACCGACTGCATGCGCAGAAAGCGTTGATGGCTGCGTTAATGAGTGAATAGATGCTGTTTGCCTGAATGGGTTGATTTTAGGCACAGATTTCGCGATGATAGATTAAGCAACTGAACTTGGGGAGGACCATTGAACATGGCTAAGGAAAAAATCGTACTCGCTTATTCCGGCGGGTTGGACACGTCTGTAATTTTGAAATGGCTGAAAGAAACATATGATGCAGAGATTATTGCATTTACGGCGGATATCGGACAAAAGGATGAACTGGACGGTCTTGAGGAAAAAGCTCTCGCTACAGGCGCTTCCAAAGTGTATATTGATGATCTGCGCGACGAGTTCGCCAAAGATTTCATCTATCCAATGTTCCAGGCAGGCGCCCTTTATGAAGGACAATACCTGCTTGGCACAAGTATCGCACGTCCACTAATCGCTAAACGTATGGTGGATATCGCTCGTGCAGAAGGCGCTACAGCGATTGCTCACGGCGCTACGGGTAAAGGGAATGACCAGGTTCGTTTTGAGTTAAACGCAGCTGCATTGACACCAGACATTCAAGTCATCGCGCCTTGGCGTCTGGAAGAATTCCGTAATCAGTTCCCGGGACGTGCGGAGATGATCGCTTACGCTGAAAAACATGGCATTCCGGTAACCGCATCGGCGGCTAAACCGTACTCCACAGACCGTAACCTGCTGCATATCAGCTATGAGAGCGGCGTGCTGGAAGATCCTTGGTTCGATCCAAGTGCGGACGAGAACAAAGACATGTTCCTGCTCAGCAGTGCACCTGAAGATGCACCGGATCAAGCGGAATATGTTGAACTTGAATTCGAACAAGGCGACTGTGTTGCACTGAATGGTGAGCGCTTGAGCCCGCTGCAAGTGATGGAGCAACTGAATGAACTTGGTGGCAAACATGGTATCGGCCGTGTGGACATGGTAGAGAACCGCTTCGTCGGCATGAAGAGCCGTGGTGTATACGAGACACCAGGTGGAACGATTCTGTTCACCGCACACCGCAAAATGGAATCCATCACGATGGACCGTGAAGTTATGAACCTGCGTGATAGCCTGATCACACGTTACAGCACACTCGTTTACAACGGCTTCTGGTTCGCACCAGAACGTCTGGCGCTGCAAGCCCTGGTGACCGAAAGCCAAAAAAATGTAACAGGTACCGTTCGTGTGAAACTGTATAAAGGCAACATCATCGGCGCAGGTGTGAAAAGCCCTGTCAGCCTGTACAACCCGGACATTGCCACAATGGAAGCTGATCCAACACAAGCATACGATCAAGGGGATGCAACGGGCTTTATCCGCCTGAACGCATTGCGTTTGAAAGTAAATTCCGGTGTGGAACAAAACAAAAACTAATTTCATTATGCATATAAGCATCAGGATAATAACTGACAAGGCGGGCCGTTCTTGCACATCTGGCAGGAGCGGCTTTGTCCATGAGCGAAAGGGGAGTACTCACTGTGAGCAAGCTGTGGGGAGGACGTTTTACCAAACAAACCAATCACCTGGTTGAGGAATATACAGCGTCAATCAACTTTGACAAAGCGTTGGCCGAGGAAGATATCCAAGGAAGTCTGGCTCATGTAACGATGCTGGGCAAATGCGGTATTCTGCCAGCAGAGGATGTAGAGACGATTAAAGAAGGTCTAATTACCGTTTTGCATAAAATTCGTGCAGGTGAAGTGGAATTCTCCGTATCGGATGAAGACATCCACATGAACATTGAGAAAAACCTGATCGATACCATCGGCCCTGTGGGCGGCAAATTACATACAGGACGCAGCCGGAATGACCAAGTGGCAACGGATATGCACTTGTACTTGCGTGAGCGCGTGGTTGGGTTTGTTGGCATGCTGCATTCGTTGCAGGAAGCGCTGATTGGACAAGCCAAAGACAATCTCGATACGATTGTACCGGGATATACGCATCTTCAACGTGCACAACCGATTCTGTTCGCCCATCACCTGATGGCGTATGTATCGATGTTCCAACGGGATGCAGAGCGTCTTATGGACAGCTACAAACGCATTAACGTGCTGCCACTGGGTGCAGGTGCGCTTGCAGGCACGACGTTCCCAATTGACCGTCATTTTGTAGCGGAACAACTGGGCTTCGATGGTGTGTACGAGAACAGTCTGGACGCGGTCAGTGACCGTGACTTTATCGTGGAGTTCCTGGCAGCCGCTTCGTTGATTATGACTCACTTGTCCCGTCTGAGTGAAGAACTGGTCCTGTGGAGCAGCACGGAGTTTGGTTTTGTTGAACTGGATGATGCATTCTGCACGGGCAGCAGCATTATGCCACAGAAGAAAAATCCGGACGTTCCGGAACTCGTTCGTGGTAAAACCGGCCGTGTGTACGGCAACCTGATCGGTTTGCTGACCGTGTTGAAATCTCTGCCACTCGCTTACAATAAGGACATGCAGGAAGACAAGGAAGGTATGTTTGACACGGTAGCGACGCTGGAAGGCGCACTTCAATTGTTCGCTCCGATGATTGCTACGATGACGGTTAACAAGGGTCGGATGCGTCAAGCGGTCAATCAGGATTTCTCGAACGCTACGGATATTGCGGACTTCCTCGTGGGAGAAGGTTTGCCTTTCCGTCAGGCACATGAGGTTATCGGGAAAACAGTATTGTATTGTATCCAGAACGGCAAGTATCTGCTGGATCTGACCATCGATGAATTCCGTCAGTTCTCCCCGTTGTTCGATGAGCGTATTTACGACGTGCTACAACCAGAAGCGGTTGTAAATGCTCGTAATGTGTACGGGGGAACAGCTTCGAACCAGGTGGCTGAAGCGATTGGACGTAGTGAAAAGGTGCTGGAAATTACGGAGCAATGGATCACTAATCGGGGTTAATAACGCATTTACTATAATGAAATAAAGATATACAACGCAAAAGCAGGCCGAGATTTTCTTCTCAAGGGCCTGCTTTTTTGTGTATAACAACGATTTAGGATGTTCAACTCAACATTTACTGGATAACAGCGATCGGAAGGTTGTTCTGTTATTGGAGTGCCAGTGTTCGCTATTCACGTTCACGCAAAGGCAACCATTTCAGCACATTCTGAATCTTCTCGTCCCAATATCCCCAGTCATGTCCACCGGGTTCTTCCTCGTACGTCAGCTGGAAATCGGTCTGTGCACAAGCTTGACGGAACGCTTGATTCTCGTCATACAAGAAATCTTCTGTCCCACAGCATTGGTAGAGCAAAGGTTTTGGACCCTGAATTGCTTTGCTTTCCTTGAGCAGATGCAGCAAGTCATTCTCCGAGCCTTTAATTTCTGCTCCGAAAATCCGCTTGAACTCAGCATCACTTAATGCCTTAACAATTCGGTTATCCATATGCGCTACCATGTCGAGTGCTCCGGACAAACTTGCCGCGGCGGCGTATTGCTCCGGTTTGTGAAGTGCCAGCTTGAATGCTCCGTAGCCACCCATGGACAAGCCAGCAACAAAGTTGTCCTCACGTTTGTGTGATAGTGGGAAGAAGGAACGTGCAAGTGCAGGCAGCTCTTCACTGATGAATGTCCAGTAGCGTCCGCCTTCCGCCATATCCGTGTAGAAGCTACGATGTACCTGAGGCATCACAACGGCAATACCAAGGTCCGCAACATATCGCTCGATGGATGTACGGCGCAGCCAGATGGAGTCATCATCTGATAGCCCGTGCAGCAGATACAGCGTGGGATGTAACCCCTGGCCGGATACGTTCTCCATGCCAATCTGATTGTGGGTCTGTTGTGGAAGAATAACATGCATACTGGTGCTTAGACCAAGCGTGTCAGAGTAAAAGTCACATTTAATAAGTGCCATATATATGAGAAACCCCTTTCATAAGTCCATTAACGATGTGTTCTGACCCGATGCTATAGGAAGGGATCTGAATCCATAATGGTTCCATAGTGTCTATAATAAACAGGTTATACGCAAAGTCTTTTCATTGCAATAATAAGAAATTCACAACTAGTTATTCATCTTATTTACAGCGTAACAATGTTATGTTACACTGTTTTCAACACAAAGGGGGACCATATATGACGGATGATTTGATCTCCAAAAAAGAATTGCTGGACCTGACGGGTATCTCCTACGGCCAGTTGTACCGTTGGAAGCGGAAGAATCTCATTCCGGAGGAATGGTTTATTCGGAAGTCTTCCTATACGGGACAAGAAACTTTTTTTCCAAAACAACAGATTTTACTGCGGATTGACAAGATTCTCAATATGAAAGACGGCTTGTCGCTGGATGAACTGGCAGATGTGTTTTCACCAACATTGGGTGAAGTGGAAATGTCCGCTCAGGAGCTGTTAGAGCGAAACATTGTTTCGAATATTTCGCTTGAGCTGTTGAAAGAAGCAGGCCGGGAGCGGCCGTTGTATGCTTTGGAGCAGATCATGATGCTTTATGTACTCGATAAACTGCTAATGAGCGGAGATGTTACCCGCCAGGAGGGTGCGCTGCTGATCGATGTCATGTCCGAGCATTATTATCGTTTCACAGGCAAACCAAGCGAACTGGTGCTTATTCGCAAAATGGGTGTTCCTTCATTCTTGCTGGTAACGGCAGGAACAGAGCTTTATTTTGACAATGGAGTGAAGGTCGTTCTCAGGCAGCCAATGGGGACGTTCATGGAAGAGTTAAAACTCAAATTGGGATAAGGAGAGGATCATATATGGAGGAACGTAATTTGCGAAATGATCTGAACGTAGCGGGCATGAGCCAAACGGCAGGCGGGAATTTTCACCGGGTATCTATCGATGGCATGGCTAAAGTAAACGGTAACCTGGACTGTACCTCCATGAATGTGAATGGAACATTGAAGATGCACGGTACTTTGAGCTCAGAGAGCGCAACGATCAACGGTATGTGCACGCTGAACGGCCCCTTGATCAGTTCTCGTGTTCGTGTGGATGGTTTGACAACCATTAATGGAGACCTCCGAAGTCCTGAGCTCGAAGTTAACGGGAAGTGTACTGTACGTGGTCGGGTAGATGGGGAACGGATAGATATTGGTGGCGTAATCGATATTGAAGGCGACGTACAATGTGAGACCCTGAACGTACAGGGCAATATTAAAATTAGTGGCTTTCTGAATGCGGGGACGGTAGAGATCAGGCTGCATACATCTTCTTCGGCGAGAGAGATTGGCGGGGAACGCATCGATATTCGTCGTAAGGAACAGACTGGTTTTTGGAAAAGTATTGGTCTAGGCGGTACCCCATCCTTCAGGACATCCTTGATTGAGGGGGATGAAATCGTGCTGGAAGATACCGAGGCTGATATTGTTCGTGGTAGCAAGGTTCATATCGGTCGTGGCTGTAACATCAGGTTGGTCGAATATTCGGGTGAACTAGTGGTTGATCCAGATGCTAAGGTGGGCAGCAGTCAGCGGATTTAAATTTTAATTTAAGTTTTGACCTGGAGAGAAAGGGATGTGATCGATTTGAATAACCATTTTGCTGGTTCATTGGATAAAAAACATGACATTAGCATCATCGGCGATGGCAGTCCTTCTGGCGGTGTGTACGGCAAGGTCAAGGTAGTGGGGGATTCCTCATTTAATGATAATCTGTTCTGTGATCAATTCAAATGCACCGGCACATCGGTCGTATACGGATCTCTTGAATCAACGGATATCAAAATTACAGGAACCCTTACCCTGAAAGAGCGGGCTGCTGCCGGCGACGAAGATCAGGAAGGCAATTATGCTTCTAACCTGTATACAAAAGCTGAACATATGAAAGTAGTAGGCGAGCTTCATGTATCAGGCGATTGTCAGGTGGAGAATATGAAGTTGAATGGCCGTTTTACGATAACGGGTATGCTCAGTGCCGAAAGTATGACACTTAAAATTATGGGTCCATCCGAGGTCAAGGAAATGGGCGGTTCCATCATTTCAGTGAAGAGTTCACGGGGGAAACTGCTGGAGGGTTTGTTCACTGGTAACAAGTCTATTCTCAAGGCCGCTCTGATCGAAGGCGACGAAATTGAACTTGAGAACACGGAGGCCGAGGTTGTACGAGGAGATAAAATAAAAATTGGCCCAGGCTGCCGAATTGGTACTGTGGAATACCGCTCTTCTCTGCAAATTCATCCGCAATCGGAAGTTTTGGTGCAAAGCAATCGGTCCTTGGACTGATTATCCGCCGTAACTTTTCGGATATACTAATTCAGTCATATGAATCGGATTTGAATGGGAGAGATTGAGTAGAATGGCTACACGTAAAAATAATATTGGATTGGTGCTGGCAGGGCTACTGCTAAGCATACTGATGGCTTCGATGGACAATACCATCGTGGCAACAGCGATGGGCGACATTGTCGGGAAGCTGGGTGGGCTCGACAAATTCGTATGGGTGACCTCCGCTTACATGGTGGCAGAGATGGCCGGTATGCCAATCTTCGGTAAGTTATCCGACATGTACGGACGGAAGAAGTTTTTTGTTTTTGGAATACTGGTATTTATGCTCGGATCTGCATTATGTGGAACAGCAACATCGATTGTAGAGCTGACGATGTACAGAGCTATTCAGGGTATTGGTGCAGGTGCACTGGTGCCGATTGCCTTTACGATCATGTTTGATGTGGTCGCACCGGAATCACGGGGTAAATTGGGCGGTTTGTTCGGAGCCGTATTCGGCTTATCCAGCGTATTTGGTCCACTGCTGGGTGCTTACATTACGCAGTATGCGACATGGGAATGGGTATTTTATATCAACCTGCCGCTTGGTCTGATTGCGTTTGTGTTTATTGCATTTTTCTACAAAGAATCTCATCAGCATCAATCCCAACAGATTGACTGGCTCGGTGCAATCACACTGATTGGTGCGGTAGTTTGTCTCATCTTCGGGCTTGAACTGGGTGGCAAAACGTATGCCTGGGGCTCATGGCAGATCCTTGGTTTGTTTGCCGGATTCGTGGTGCTAGCGCTGCTCTTCCTGTTTGCAGAAACGAGAGCCAAGGAACCCATCATCTCCTTTGGCATGTTCCGCAACCGGGTGTACTGGTCCAGTAACGTTATTGGCATGTTCAGTGGTGCGGCGTTTATTACTGCATCCGTGTATATTCCAATCTTCATCCAGGGGGTACTCGGTGGCAAAGCGACCAACTCTGGCCTCGTGTTATTGCCCATGATGCTGGGGTCCGTTGTGACGGCTTCCATGGGTGGGGTACTGATGACCAAAATCAAGTATCGCAACATTATGATTCCTACGCTGGCGTTGCTGGTGGTTGGTCTTGGATTGCTGACAACGCTGGATGAAACTTCGTCTCTATGGACGATACGTATATTCATGGTGATGATTGGACTCGGTGTCGGGGCGTCATTCTCGGTACTCAGCAATGCAGCCATGAACGCGTTTGAACCGCAAAGACGCGGAGCAGCAAGCTCCACACTTAACTTCCTGCGTTCGCTTGGGATGACGATGGGCATTACGATCTTTGGTATCGTGCAGAGCCAGGTATTTACGCGTAAAATGAATGATGCCCTCGCCGGATCAGCGGCGGAAGCGGGTGGCGCTGGTGCTCCAGCAGGCGGCGTACCTCAGGGAGTGAATCTGAGCGATCCACATGCGCTGCTGTCGCCAGAGCTGAGAAAGGCGATTCCGCCTCAAGTGCTAGACACCATTACGCACGCGTTGTCTTCATCCATCGTGCAGCTCTTTGCCTGGGCTGCGATTCCTGCCGCACTCGCGTTGATTGCTGCTTTCTTTATGGGTAATGAGAAAATGGTTATCGGCGAGGAGCAGAAAGAGTACACAGGCGGACATTAAAGGTATCAGTCTAATTAAACCTAATATGCATCTGTAGAACAAACCAAAGACACATCTCTCAAGGGACCCAGAATGGGGAACAGGAGATGTGTCTTTTTCTATTTGTTATTACGTTTGCTGAGTTGAGCCTATCCTATCCATGTGTGCGCATGTGAAAGGAAGATTAAGGCTGCTTCGTGTCGCTGATGCCATCCTCTACGACAGAAGGCTCCTTGGGATCAGGCAGGTTAGTATGACCAGAGCGGGCAATCAGGCGATTTTGAGCTTTGTACGTGTCACGTGTAATGGTCTTGGATTCGACAATTTTGCCATCCACCTTTTTGGTGCGCATCGTCTCTACAATATATCCGGGTTGACCGTTCTGGAGCACCTGCTGGGCACCGTCAGGCAGTACGTTGCTCGATACATATTTCACGGGAGCACTTAATGTCTCAATTGTACGGGATTCAAGTGCATAACTGACGTTCTCCGGGAAGGTGCCGAAAAATTTGACCGTTAAGCTTCCACCTTCCACTTTGGCATGAATGAGCAGAGACTTGCCGGTATTGTTTTTGAACCGAAAATTGATCGAGCCTGAGGCAAACGTGGCATCCAGTCCCTTTGGCAAATATTTGACGGGCAGGGAGTGGTTACGGCGTTCTACAATGTCCAGTCCGGTCAACAGGGCTGCGTTATAAACGGTGCTTGATACCTGGCAGATACCACCCCCGATCCCAGGGGTCAGCTGCCCATTCACGATAACCGGGGCTTCCCGGAAACCATAGTCCTCCTCGGCCTTCCTAATGACCTTCTCATAATCAAAAGTACCATTTGGCGGCAAAATCATGCCGTTAACGGCTTGCGCTGCTGCGCTGACGTTATGTATCCGGCCTGCGCTGCTGTTTCCGAGACTAGTGGAGAACTGAATGATCTTCCTGTCAATTCCCTCTTGGCGCAGCGAATCGAGAGTCACTTCGGGTTGCAGCGTATAAAACGGCAGCTGAATCAACAGCGGGTTTGGCTTCGCATCATGGTCCAGTGGAGCGAAATCCCGGTGCAGTTTAGCCTGCATCAGGCTCGCGAGTTCATCCCAGGCGATCCGGCGGACGCCCTTTTCCGGGATGTACTGGACCTTGTCACTTGCGGTAATGCGGCGAACAGCGTTCGCGGGTGTACCGAAGGTTTCCTTTTCCCAGGCAGGGGTAAGCTGCTCTCTCAGTGATTTTGAATTGTACGTCAGCTTCAGAGACCACTCCTTGATGAAATGATATCGGGCGTAAGCGCGTTCCCACAGATTTCCATCATCCAATTGCTGCACAGCTGTCCGGAAGTCATCAGCACTGTAGTTTGCGCCTGTCTGGGCGGCGGTGAACGTCAATGTTTTTGGTGTAGGATCGTCAACCACCAGGGTGATCGGCCATGCTTCCATTTGTTTTAATCGTTCATCCAGTGCTGGTAGAACTTCCTTGCGATTCACGCCCTCAACCGACCACTCCCCAACACGTACACCTTCCGGTAGCGCGGGTTGGTTCACGTACATATACAGCAATCCATAGGACGCGGAACCGATTAATAGGATGGAGAACAGTGCAATGACCATCAAATGTATTTTTTTCATATCCGTACGCTCCTTTGTACTTCTGTTGTTCCGCATTTCGTAACACTTTCCATATATATGATCCAATGATGGAAAACTTTCGGGTACTCAATAGGTAACAAATTTGTTACAATAAAATTCATATGAATCCATGCTTCACCATCGAAAAAGGGGTGAAATGGATTTTCCCTGATGAAATTCAGGTCTTTTTAAAGGAAATGCCGGGATTGTGTCGAAATGATAATGGCTAACTATGCAACGGGAAGTGATGATGTGATAGAAATGCAGGACGTGTGGAAGACCTACGCCAATGGTACCCACGCATTACAAGGGGTGTCGGTGAAGATCGACCGCAATGAATTTGTCTATATCGTCGGTCCGTCCGGCGCAGGCAAATCGACATTTATGAAATTGATGTACAGGGAAGAAGTTCCGACCAAAGGACAAATATCCATTAACGGATTTAATATCGGAAAGTTAAAGCCACGAAAAATTCCTTACGTACGCCGGAATATCGGCGTTGTGTTCCAGGATTTCAGGTTGCTGCCACGCATGACGGCATTTGAGAATGTGGCATTTGCCATGGAAGTTATTGAAGCACCGAAGCGCCACATCAAGAAACGAGTGATGGAAGTGCTTGATCTGGTGGGATTGCGCAGTAAAGCGAATCGTGAACCTTCACAGTTGTCGGGTGGGGAACAGCAGCGTATTGCCATCGCACGTGCCATCGTGAACAATCCGTCTGTTATTATTGCGGACGAGCCTACGGGTAACCTTGATCCGGAGACGTCATGGGGCATTATGCAGCTGCTGGATGAAATTAATTTCCGCGGAACCACTATTGTTATGGCGACCCACAACAAGGATATCGTTAATACGATGCGTAAACGGGTTATTGCAATTGAACGGGGACAGATTGTACGGGATCAGATGAGAGGGGAATACGGTTATGAATTTTAGTACTCTCTTGCGCCATTTACGGGAGGGATTCAAAAACGTATTCCGCAACGGCTGGATGTCCGTGGCCTCCATCATGTCCATTATCGTGTCTCTACTCATTCTGGGCGTGTTCATGCTGCTGGTGCTTAATGTGAATTCCATGGCCAACCAGGTGGACAGTCAGGTCGAGATCAGTACGTTTCTTGAGCTGAACGTGGATGAGAACCTGCGTAACACGCTGGAGCAGGAAATCAGTGCGATGCCTGAAGTCAGTGAAATTCGTTTTGTTTCCAAAGAAGAGGGACTCAAGGAGTTCCGTGAACGTCTCGGAGAAAGTGCAGACAATGTGCTGAGCGGTTTCGATGTGGATAACAATCCACTGCCGGAGACCATTGAAGTAGAGGTCATTGAACCGGAAACCGTCACTTTTGTGGCGCAAAAAATCGAAGCATTGAACGATAAACACCCGGAGAAGCCGATCATGAAAGTGAACTACGGCAAGGAAACGGTGGAAGTGTTGTTCAAATTTACGAAGCTTGTCCGGAATATCGGATTTATTTTTGTTGGGGGACTGGGTTTGATGTCCATGTTCCTGATCTCGAATACGATTCGCGTAACGATTCTGGCCCGGCGCCGGGAGATCGGTATTATGAAACTGGTTGGAGCAACCAACACGTTCATTCGCTGGCCTTTCTTTGTCGAAGGGGCATTGATTGGATTGATCGGTTCGGCGATTACGGTAGCGGTACTGTTCTTCGGTTACAGCCGCCTGATGGCCACGATTGGTCAGGATGTATTCATGCAGATGCTTAATCTGATTCCACTCGGTGATATTTGGCTGCTGTTTGGAACATTGTTGATCGGACTCGGTGTGCTGGTTGGTATTTTGGGAAGTACATTGTCTATCCGCAAGTCTCTTAACGTTTAATCGAAAAGAATGGCAAAGCAGGTTCACAACTGAACACTGTTTGACGATATGTAGTAAAGACGGAGTCTTTAGTGTAAAGAAAGCAAAGAACATGCTGTTCACCACCTGTGCAGGTTGCTTTCTTGTGAAATCATAGGATGGGGGATCACATTTTGAAAAAAACAGCTTCGCTGCTGGCTTTAACGTTATTGGCCAGTTTGACGCTTCAACCTTCTGACGGATATGCCAAGAGTAGCATTAGCGACATTGATCAGCAGATTCAGCAACTGGAGAGCAAGGCGGCTTCGGCCAAAAAGGAGCAGCAAAAGGCTGCCAGCAACAAAAAGGAAGCCCAACATTATAAGAACAAGACCAATGCTTACTTGAAAGTCGTCATGGAGCAGATCAATGTGGTCAGTGATGAGCTGGCAAACGTATCCTTGCAGATTGAAAATACGGAAGAGGATCTCCGTACAACGAAAAAAGATCTGCAAGCCGCAGAAGAACGTATCGTTGCAAGAGAGAAATTACTTGAATCACGTGTACGGTTGATGTATACAGACGGTGCCGTTTCATACCTCGATGTGTTGTTAACTTCCACAAGCTTCTCTGATTTCCTGACTCGTGCCGATTCACTGAAAACGATTGTGGATCAGGACCAGCACTTGCTGGATGAACACAAAAAGGACAAGCAACTCGTCGTGGACAAAAAAGCAGAACTGGATGTGCAATATGCAGAAGCCAAGAGTCTGTATGCACAGAAGAAACAACGTAAGTCCCAATTGAATGAGAAGGAACAGGAGAAGCAAGTACTTCTCGCTTCCTATGATGCTAAAATTGAAGAGTCTGAAGAGCTGACGCAAGAACAGGAAGACGTATTGATGCAGATTGCCAGCAAGCGTTCGGCCCTTCTGCAAGAGAAAAATAAATTGCGTGAGCAGCAAGCGGCGGCGGCCGCCAAAGCAAAAGCAGCAGCTGCTGCACGTGCGGCGGCAGCTGCGAAGGCGCCGACCAAGGTCAGCTCCAACAGCAGTAGCAGCACATACTCCAGTGGTAACGGAATCTTTGGAATGCCAGTATCAGGTGCGCGTGTATCTTCCGGTTTTGGACCTCGTATTCACCCGATCACGGGTGAAGTGGGTAAAATGCATGCAGGTGTAGACTTTGCTGTTGCTCAAGGAACGTCCGTTCATGCCGCTTCAGGCGGGATCGTTATCATGGCTGAATGGTATAGCGGATATGGTTACACCGTCATTGTTGACCATGGAGGCGGTCTATGGACGCTATACGGTCATTTACGTGAAGGCGGATTTAAGGTTAGCAAGGGTGACACGGTAAGCCGTGGCGACATTATTGCTGAATCAGGCAGTACAGGCAACTCCACTGGACCGCATTTGCATTTTGAAGTACGTGATAATGGAACAGCAGTGAATCCATTTAACTATTTGTAGTTTTTAGCCAACAGTTGGAATGGAACAAACATATTCCGTACAAGCTAGGCATATACTAAGCTGGCATGTTCAGGGAATGATTCACGGAACAATTGAATTTGACACGCTTCAATACTAAAGGCGGTGACAAACGGATGATGAAGAAAAGATCGGCCCTGCTGCTTGTCATTGTAGCCCTTCTCGGAGGCAGCCTGCTTACGTTGGTGCTGATGAGCTCTCCTGGCCTGGCACAGACGACACCTGGCGAAGGATTGCTAGCCAGCGTTACTGGCAGTTCACAGCAGAAGAACGATTTGAAGAAGATTGAAACCGCGATGGATTTGATCTCAAGCAACTATTATAAAGACGTGGATCGAACCAAACTGATTGATGGTGCGATCAACGGCATGATGGAATCCCTTGGTGATCCGTACTCCAACTATATGGCGCAGGAAACAGCAGCCCAGTTCGAGGAGTCGATTGAAGGCTCGTTTACCGGAATCGGCGCAGAGGTATCCTCACAGGATGGAAATGTGGTAGTGGTATCACCGATCAAAGGATCGCCTGCCGAGAAAGCGGGTATTCGCGCGAAAGACATGATCATGTCCGTGAATGGTGAATCTCTGCAAGGTTTGGAACTGAACAAAGCCGTTAATAAAATCAGAGGTCCAAAAGGCAGTGAAGCGAAGGTACAGGTTAAACGTGCTGGATCTTCCGAGCTGATTGAATTTGTTATTGTACGTGATGACATTGATCTGGAGACGGTGTACGCCCACATGGAGGATAACGGTGTTGGTGTGATTACAATCACCCAATTCTCGCTGAACACAGGAGATCGTTTCAAAGAAGAACTGGCGAAGCTGGAGAAGCAGAACATGAAGGGCCTGATCATTGATGTTCGTAATGACCCGGGTGGTGTTTTGCAGGTCGTTATTGATATTGCAGAGCAATTTGTTCCGAAAGGCAAAGTTATTGTTCAAGTCGAAGACAAGAATGGTAAAAAGGAACAAAGCAAATCGAACGGATCAGGTAAATCGTACCCAATTACGGTATTGATGAACAAAGGAAGCGCGAGTGCGTCGGAAATTTTGGCTGGTGCATTGCAACAGTCGGCAGGCGCAACGCTGGTTGGAGAAAACTCCTTTGGTAAAGGAACCGTACAGACGAGTTATGACAAGCAGATGGGTGATGGCAGCCTGCTGAAAATCACCATCGCGAAATGGTTGACTCCGAACGGGGACTGGATTCATGAAAAAGGTATCAAACCGGATATCGCGGTGAACCAGCCGGATTACTTCTCGGTGGCACCAATCAACAAAGAAAAATTACCTTTGAAATACGACAGCAATAGCACGGATGTGAAAAGTGTGCAGACGATGCTGAGAGGACTTGACTTTAAGCCGGATCGTGTAGATGGATACTATGACCAGAAGACAGAAGAAGCGGTCAAAGCATTCCAGAAACAAAAAGGCATTCAGGCAACTGGCCAGATTGATGAGAAAACCGCGGAATCACTGGAAGCGGCTCTGATTGAACGCATTGCCAATCCTCAATATGATGCACAGCTGAAGCGCGCGATCGAAAATGTCTCAAAGGATATTTCGTCCGCAGTGTCGAAGCCATAAAGAAGGCTGATTTTCAGCCTTCTTTTTTTCTGAACCGGCTGAAGGAGAGGGGTGACCGTCCACAATGGAATGGGTTTGGCCATGGTTGACCACATTAGGAGAAGCATTGTTGCAGTTGTTTATTCAGCCGTTTTATTATATTGCGGTAATCTTGATTGCTCTCGTTTATCATCGTCAACTCTTACAGGAACGTAAATTGTTCCACGTTCGTCTGCAAAGCTCGATAACACAGACCATTCGTGCAGTACTTGGAGGTATTGTGATTGGTGTAATGGTCTCAATCGTGTCGCTGTTTCTTGGGACACATCTTACACTGAGCAGCCTGATCTGTATTTGGGCAGCTACGTTATTCCTGGCATTATTCCGTATCCGATACTTATGTTTTGCTTATGCTGCAGGTTTGCTTGGCGTGTTGCAGTTTAGTTTAAATATGGCTTCGGGCTGGCAACCGGCAGGATGGATAGGAAGTGTCACAGAAGCATTACGTGCGCTGGATATGCCTGCACTTCTTGTGCTCGCGGCTGTATTACATATCGGTGAAGCGCTGATGGTACGCATGCAAGGGGTATCGATGGCATCGCCTTTGCTCTTCGAAGGTAAACGAGGCAAGCTCGTTGGAGGATACCAGTTGCAGCATTTCTGGCCGATTCCGTTACTGATTCTTGTTCCAGTTACGGGCGGGGCCGAATTGCCTTGGACCGCTTTGATCAGCGGAGGGAATGGCTACATGCTGATTGCGCTGCCGATTATGCTGGGATTTGGAGAAGTTACGCAAAGTATGCTCCCGGGGAAAAAAGTCCAGATTTCCGCAAAACGATTGCTGTTATATGGGACAGGGCTACTTGTGCTCAGTCTCCTGGCTGCATGGTGGTCTCCACTCATGGTTGTTGCAGCCTTGGCTGCCTTCATTGGACATGAGTTTCTGGTGTGGTACAGTGGCTTCGAGGAGCAAAACCGAAGCCCACTGTTTGTACACCCTGAGCACGGCCTGAAGGTGCTGGGAGTCATTCCTGATAGTCCTGCGGAAGAACTGGGAATTGAAGCAGGGGAAACCTTGTACAAGGTAAATGGCGTATTGGTGCATTCGCCTGAGCAATTACATCGCGCTTTGCGCATGAATCCGGCCTTTTGTAAGCTGGAGGTACGTAATCATCAGGGTGAGAGCAAGTTCATGCAACGGGCGATCTATGAAGGTGAGCATCACCAGCTTGGGGTACTGATGGCTCCGGACAATCATGAAGCCTGGGCGCTCCGCTTGCGTCCGCTAACTCTGTTTCATATCGTAAGTCTCAAGTTGTTCGCACGACGTCGGAAAGATCAGCTTGATGTTGAGGCTCCACTGGCATTGCCGCCCGCCCCGGCGGGGGAGCAAAGATCTGTAGAGATGTAATGACGAAAGGGTATTTCCTCCGCCTAATTAGGCGAGGGAAATACCCTTTTTGCTACTTTTTTAACATGAAAATAGCGATTTGAGTCCGATCACGTAAACTAAGCTTGCCAAGAATATCGGTAACATAGTTTTTGACCGTGCCCTCACTCAAGAATAGCTTCGCGGCAATTTCTTTATTGGACAGCCCTTCTGATATAGCCTCTGCAACAGCCAGTTCCATACGGGTTAGCCCGTAAGAGTCAATGGGTTCATGTATCTGAGGCGCTGCAGCAGGACGGAGTAGACTCGCGAGCTTACGAGCAATATCGGGATGAATCAACATATCCCCGTTATGTACAGTCTTGATGCCCTGAATGATCCGGTCAGGTGGCACATTTTTGAGCAAATAACCGCTGGCTCCGTTTTGCAAAGCCTGGATAATATATTCATCATCGTCAAACGTGGTAAGCATCAGTACACGAACGTCAGGGAAACGTGTTTTAATGATTCGGGTACCTTCAACTCCATCACAATCTGGCATGCGAATATCCATAAGTACAACGTCGGCAATTTTCCCTGACTCCAACAGTTCCAGAGCTTCCCGGCCGTTTGAAGCTGTACCTGTAACGGTAATGCCGGGGTCGAGTCCGAGCAGGACTTTGAGACTTTCACGGATAAAGGAATCATCATCCGCAAGCATCAGCCGAATGGACTGAGGATGAACAGAATGGCTCGAATTATTTATTTCATTCAGGTCAGACATGAGCAAATCACTTCCTTTTTCAGATCAGTTCAGCTTTGTTCGCCATGGGCAGGCGTGTAATCACCGTATAGGGATAGTCCGACTTAATCTCCAGTTTCCCACCAACCAATTGTGTGCGTAGGCGCATTCCTTCAAGTCCCATGCCGAGTCCTGTAGACTCTGCCTTTACGCCCGGTTTAGCAGGAGATCCTTCATGTCTTCCTTTCGTTTGTTCCTTGGTGGAAAGGGTGTGGATCTTCCCATCGTTGCTGATGGCCATACAGATTTCTCTTTTTCCAAATTCCAGTTCCACAGAAATCGTAGTAGCATTTCCATGTCGGAGTGCATTGGTCACGGCCTCTTTGGCATTTTTGTACAAGACAATCTGCATACTGGGATAGAGTACATGTGAATGCCCTCGCACTTCATAACGCGTTTTCACACCTGTTTCCCGGCCAACGTCTTCAAGCAGACGATCTAATGCATAGGCATCGGATATGTAAGAGTCAGGACGCAATTTGTGAAGCGTGGTGCGCATGTCATCCATACTGGCGGCCAATTGATCCCGAATCTGTCTCACCATTTCCGTGCCCTGTTCAGGATGTATAGGGAGGGTCAGGAGGGCTGCCTCAGACATCATTTTGGTACGAATCAAGCGATGACCAATATCATCATGAAGCTGTCGGGATATCCGGGTACGTTCCTCAACCTGTGCTGCTCCTTCAAGCTGCTTCGTGAATTGCAGCAATTGTTCGCGTGCCTCCTGAAGCTCGTAATGTTTACTTCGCAGCTCATCGTACACCTGTTCAAGCTGCCCACGGCTGCTCGCGCTTCTAGAACCCTGCCAAGAGAGTGTTGCGGTGATGAGCAGGAGCAAGTTACCTGCAACCCGAGCCATTGTCTCTTGAGTGAAGATAAAAGGAATGGCCGTGTTGGTGTGAAGTGTAAGCCATGCATGAAGCTCCTGTGGTGGGGCGTAATACCAATGTAGCGCAATATTGCTGGCTATAAGCTGAATGGCGAGCATTAACCACCGCTGGGTCCTATCCAGTCTGTACATGTACACATAAAGCGCGGATAAGGAGAGGAAAAACATAAATGGGCCATATAAAGCGATCAGCCAGCAGCTGAAGAGGATTTCGGCCACGAGCAGCAAAAGCTGCATACCTGAACGGGAGAAGTCTTTCCACACCGCGAGTCCTAGCGCAATGATAATATACAGAGTATAGCTATCTTCTTGTTCCTGTGGTAGCACCAGAATGTAGAGGACCGCGGGAACTATGAGTAAACCGTATTGCAGCAACCGCATCGGCATATGTCAGAGACATCCTTTTTTTTAGAAGTTAAGGTATACCTTTCGGTAATGTATGTAATATCCTTTAGTTCAATTTATGTATGTCGATTATATCATAGGCAGTTTTCCCAACCGAAGATGACTTAAGTCACCTTTGTTTCATGACCTTTCGTACCTTCGCAGAAGATCACAATTCGTTACAATACAGATATGAAGATATGAAAATCCAGTCGTAGGAAGCTGGACGGAAGAGGAGTGTATAATCTATGGCTATGCTTGAAGTGGATCATGTCGTGAAACGATACGGTAGCAAGCTGTCAGTGGATCATTTAAATCTGAGTGTCGGTAAAGGTGAAATTTTTGGATTGCTTGGACCCAATGGAGCAGGGAAAAGTACCACCATTAGTATGATTGCCGGTCTTTTAAATATGGATCAAGGTGAAATTCGGTTGGATGGCATATCAGTCAAGGAGCGGCCGCTTGAAGTAAAACGCAAAATCGGGCTGGTACCACAGGATCTGGCTCTATACGAAACGATGACCGCTGCGGAGAATGTAACTTTTTTTGCCCGACTATATGGACTCCGTGGAAAAATGCTTAAAGAAAGGGTGCAGGAATCCCTCGAATTTGTAGGTTTGCAGGACAAAGCGAGGGATGCCCCGTCCACTTTCTCTGGCGGTATGAAACGTAGGCTGAACATTGCGTGTGCGATTATGCATCGGCCGGATTTAATCATTATGGATGAACCAACAGTGGGCATTGACCCGCAATCACGGAATCATATTTTGGAGTCGGTCCGTACGCTTAATCAGATGGGATCAACCATCATTTATACAAGTCATTACATGGAGGAAGTTGCTGCAATCAGTCACCGGGTAGCGATTATGGATCAGGGGCATATCATTGCCTGTGGCACCGAAGCAGAGTTGAGAGAACGAGTTGCATCTGAGGAAAAAATAGTACTCACTACTTCGGGCATTGGTCCCAATGTTGTGGAGGAGCTAAAACTTCATCCCCGTGTGCGGGCGGTAGAAGTATCAGACGATACATTGACCGTTACGCTGCCTTCTGCACAGCAGGATCTACAGGATATGCTCTTCATTTGCAGCAAACATGAGATCTCCATTCAATCGCTCAAGGTCGAAGAGCCTGATCTGGAAACGCTCTTCCTCAATCTGACCGGACGTACGCTTCGGGACTAGGAGGATTCAGATGAACATATGGCATATTTGCATCTTTGAGTTAAGGCGGATTCTGAGAATTCGCTCGGTTCTGCTGAATCTGTTTATCCTGCCGCTGCTGCTCATCTTTATATTGGGTACTGCACTTTCCAGTACAATGGGGACGGCAAAAGACGCCATTCCTGACCCGGTGAGAGTAGGGATCATTCAAACTGAAAAGAATTCCGGTTCGGATGCGATCATTAACGCACTAAATACATTTGTGACATCTCCGGCGGTAGCCGCGATGATGAAGGTGCAGAACATTTCTACGGAAAAAGAGGCTATAAGTGCACTGCGACTGGGTGATCTGGATTTTGCCGTAATCGTCCCATCAGATCTGGAGGAGCAGATTATGAAAGGGGAAGAGGCAAGGTTGCAATGGATACTGGGAAAGGATGGCACGCTCAATGTTGTAGGTGAGACTTTGTTTACGCGGTTCACAGATGAACTAAACAGACAAGTAGCTGCGGCGAAAGTGTTAGGTCCTGACGCAGTAGCTGCAATGGCTGAGCATTCACAGACCAATAGCGCGAACTCTTCATATATAGCCGTAAGCAGTCCCGGAGAAGTGGGCACCTCTTATAGCGCCTCACAATATTATGCGGCTTCCATGCTCGCCATGTTCATGCTTTATTCAGGCATGACAACCAGCAACAGCCTGTTTGGTGAAAGGGACAAAAAAACGCTAACTCGCTTACAGGCAGCTCCAATCGGCAATGGGGTCATTTTTGCAGGGAAAATTGCAGGCAACAGCCTAATTGCTTTCTTGCAGGCCATCATCATCGTACTGGTGACGCATTGGTTATATGGTGTGAACTGGGGCACACATCCAGGGTTGATTGTTCTGATTTGTGTGCTGATTACGCTGGCTTCCATGACTCTTGGCGTGATTGTTGCCCTGCTTTTCAAGAATTCCGCATCCGCAAGCGCCGCTCTTCAAGGCATCATTATTGCCATGACGTTTATTAGCGGTGGATTTAGACCCATTGCCGTTGGTTTTGTACAGCGAATAAGTGAATTTACGGTAAACCATTGGGCTTTACAAAGTTTTCTGCGGATGATGCTGAACGCCCCCGTAAGTGAGATTATGTACAGCATCATGATGCTTGGTGCGGTATGTGCGGTAATGGTGGCAGCAGCGGGACTGATCTATAGAAAGGCGGGATATCGCTATGAATAGCCTGAATATTGCCTGGCTGATGATTCGGCGCACGATATTGCGCAAACGTGGTTTCATCACATTCTTTCTTCTTCCTTGCCTTGTCGTCACAGGAACAATTGCTCTGTTCGGGAGCGAGGAGGGAACACGTGCAGTCATTCCTTATGTAAACGAGGATCAGGGGGCAGCAGGTGCATGGATCTTGAATGAGCTTGGCCGCAAAGAAGAATATTTTCTGAAACCCATGAAAACCGTTGCGGAAGTTAAGGAAGCCATCGCGCAGCAAAGGGGGAGTTCAGGACTCGTTATCCCGGCGCATTACACGGACGATCTACTGCAAGATAAACAGCCTGAAGTCCAGCTGGTAGAACTTCGTGTCAGTGAAAGCTCTTATACGCTTAGAGCTGCTGTTGAAGGTTTGGCGGCGGGATTGAATCAATCTGTTTCGGCAGTATTGGCAGCAACAGATGCGTCATCGGGTGAGACTCCTGATCCAGCTCTGGCAGAAGCAAAATTTAAAGAGTTGTTACTTGAACTTGGTAAACATCAGATTTCGGGTGAAGCAACTGAGCTGAAGATTTATCCAAAACCGGGTTTGAACAACGTAACTGGATTTACGATTATGTTCATGATGGGTCTGCTGACCAGTACAGTTGCTGTAATTATGGAAGACCGCAGGCAGCGGACGATGGCAAGAGTCTACACGGCGCCGGTCCGCGCTTATGAAATCGCACTGGGCAATTTTCTGGGGAGTTTTGCGATCGGTTTGATCCAAATTGTTTTGGTGCTGGGGATTAGCAGATGGGTGCTTCATTATGATGCGGGGCTTCCATTTGGCATCCACCTTCTCATTCTGGCCGCATTTATGCTGGTCTCCATGGGGATTGCGAGTACGGTTGCCGGTTTGATTCGTGAATCCAAAAATGCAACCATGCTAAATTCACTGATTATCACACCGACGTGTATGATTGGTGGCTGTTTCTGGCCACTGTCGATCATGCCGGATTACATGCAAAAACTCGCTAATTTTGTTCCGCAGAAATGGGCGATTCAAGCGGTGGAAACGATCTCTGCTGGTGGTACGTTGTCGGATATCACAATGCCGCTGCTGATACTGTTTGGCATGGCAGCCATTTTGCTTACGGTGGGTTCGGCGATTCTTCGTCCCAGCCAGCCAGGCGTAGATGCGTAATGTGTGCATCGTTTGTATGATGAAGATAATCACATCGTGTGCCATTGCTGTACAACGAAGAAAATAAGGGATCTGTCGTTTAGCAATAAGAGATAGAAGTATAAACAAAAAGCACGTTCTGCTGAATCGAATTCAGTAAGAACGTGCTTTTTATAATAAAGCAAGGATGCTTCATACGAAATGCTGGAGATTAAGGCTGGAGTTGACGCAAGACGGTGATTTCCACACGTCTATTTTTTTGCCGCCCTGCGGCGGTGGTATTATCCCCAGTTGGGCGTGTATCCGCATATCCGGCATATTGAAATCCGTCAGGGTCAAGCTTTTCTTTATCGAGAAAAAATCGCAGTACAGACAGTGCACGTTCCCCGGAAAGTTCCCAATTGTCTTTATAGGTAGCGTTCGCCCCGACAGGAACGTTGTCCGTATGTCCTTCAATGCTGACAACTGTGCTCAGATCACGGAACAGACTTGCTAATTTGCTCAGAGTGGGTGAAGCATCACTTTTGAGTGCGGCTTTTCCCTGATCAAACAGGAAGCGGTCACTGAGTGTGATAGAGATGCCTTGCGGCTTGTCCGCAACAAAAATCTGATTTTCCAGTTTATTGTCCTCGATATACTGGGTAATCACATTGAACAGATTTTGCAGCTCCTGCTCCTGTGATCTGAATTGCTCTTCCCGCTCCGTAAGTGGCTGATCGTCATCTTCTGGCGTACCTGTCTCGGAGCCGGAAGGAGAACCTTCACCTTCTCCAGGGTCTTCGCCCTGAATCTGAGAAGGTGGATTTTTGGTAATAGCTTGTCCAGCTGTACCACCAATGCCTTCACCTTGATCAAGCAGGGAGTTGGATTGGTTGAAAGTATTTTGCAACGATTGAGTAACCACATCGTATTTACCAGAATCCAGATTGCTCATGGCATACATGATCACAAAAAAGATCAGCAGCAGGGTAATGAGATCGGCATAGGTAATCATCCAGCGATCTCGATGATCTCCAGGTTCACGTTTTCCGCGCCGTTTACTGCGCCGACTCATCCAATCCCTCCTTCACTACAGGACGTGTAATCTGGCGGTGAGTAAGTGTAAAGGACTCGAGCCGTTTACGCACAAGCTGAGGGTTTTCCCCGTTCTGGATGGATAGTACGCCTTCGAGCAGCATTTCCATCGTTTGAATTTCGTCTGCTCCACGGGATTTAATTTTGGAAGCAATGGGTAAAAAGATAAGATTGGCACTGGCGACCCCATAAAGGGTTGCGGTAAAGGCAACAGCAATTGCTGGACCGAGTCCGGTAGGATCGGTCAGACTGCCAAGTACCTGAATAAGTCCCATCACGGTACCAATGATACCCATCGTTGGAGCATAACCGCCTGCTGATTCAAAAATTTTGGCATAACCTTCATATTTTTGTTCGACGGAATCAATCTCCATCTCCATGATCTGGCGAACAACATCCTGATCTGTGCCATCGACAACCATTTGAATACCATCTTGTAAAAATGGATGCGGATGATCCATCACTTTTCGTTCCAGTGCAAGCACGCCTGAGCGGCGAGCAATTGAAGACATATCTACAAGTTCTTCAACCCACTGGCTTGAGTCATTGTTGTTACGCCCAAAGGCCATGCGGAGGGCAGCAGGAATCGTACGCAGCCGATGTGCAGGGAAACTGGCAACAACTGCGGCAATTGTTCCACCAAATACAATTAGAGCAGCGGTCTTTTGCATCAGACCGGATAATTGGCCACCTTCCCATAAAAAACCACTAATGACTGCGGCAATCCCGGCAATAATGCCGATAAGTGTCGCAATATCCATAAATTAACCCACTCCTATCTTTAGTTCGCGATTGCATCACTTGCACAGACGAGGTATAATTAAACGGGAACAAATATTCCTATTACTATAAGTTTTCCCATATGTAAATTCGGGGAACTTCGACAATATATAGTGACTATTATTTTAGACGATAGGGTGAGATACGGCAATGAGCGATATTATAATGAGCGACAAAACGTTCGAAATCGAGTCAGAGTTTTCTCCCCAAGGTGATCAGCCTGCAGCCATTGAAGAATTGGTGAAGGGTGTTCAGGAGGGGAAGAGATATCAGACATTGCTGGGTGCAACGGGTACGGGTAAGACGTTCACCATTGCACAGACGATTGCCAAGCTGCAACGTCCCACACTGATTATTGCCCACAATAAAACGCTGGCAGCTCAGCTTGCAAGTGAGTTCAAAGACTTTTTTCCAAATAACATGGTTGAGTATTTTGTCAGTTATTACGATTACTTTCAGCCAGAGGCCTATATTCCTTCCTCGGATACGTATATCGAGAAGGACTCAAGTATCAATGAAGAGATCGATAAGTTGCGCCATGCGGCTACGAGTTCATTATTTGAACGTAGAGATGTCATTATTGTAGCGAGTGTATCCTGCATCTATGGTTTGGGTTCGCCGCATTCGTATTCCAGCATGCTTCTGTCCTTACGGGTAGGGATGGAGAAACCGCGCAATCAGATTTTGTCCCGTCTGGTGGAGATCCAGTATCAGCGAAATGACATTAACTTTGTGCGCGGTACGTTCCGCGTGCGGGGCGATGTTATTGAGATCTTTCCAGCATCCAAGGGTGAACATGCGATTCGGGTGGAATTATTCGGAGATGAGATTGAGAAAATTACAGAGATTGATGTGTTAACCGGAGAACTGGTTGGGGAACGTGAGCACATTGCGATATTCCCGGCATCTCACTTCGTAACCCAGGAAGAGACGATGAAGGTTGCGCTAGTGAATATTGAGCGTGAACTGGAAGAGCGTCTTGAAGTATTGCGTGAACAGGGGAAATTGCTGGAGGCTCAGCGACTGGAGCAACGTACACGTTACGATATTGAGATGATGAAAGAAGTCGGCTTCTGTTCAGGGATTGAAAACTATTCCGGCCCACTGACATTCCGCGAACGAGGCGATACACCTTACACGCTGATGGACTATTTTCCGGATGATATGTTGATTGTGGTCGATGAGTCCCACGTGACTCTTCCACAGATCCGTGCGATGTATAACGGTGACCAAGCACGGAAGACTGTACTGGTTGATCACGGATTCCGTCTGCCATCTGCGCTGGATAACCGCCCTCTCAAATTCGATGAGTTTGAAGGGAAGATGGATCAGATTATCTATGTATCCGCGACACCAGGTCCATACGAGATAGAGCATACGGATACGATGGTACAACAGATCATTCGTCCAACCGGTCTGCTTGATCCAATTATTGAACTGCGTCCAACGAAGGGGCAGATCGATGACCTGATCGGTGAGATTAACGACCGGATTGCGAAGGATGAGCGGGTCCTGATCACAACATTAACGAAGAAGATGTCCGAGGATCTAACTGATTATCTGAAGGAGATCGGAATCAAGGTTCGTTATTTGCACTCCGAGATCAAGACGTTGGAGCGTATGGCGATCCTGCGTGATCTAAGGCTAGGGGTTTTCCATGTCCTTATCGGAATCAACTTGCTCCGGGAAGGTCTGGATCTTCCAGAAGTTTCTCTGGTAGCCATTTTGGATGCCGACAAAGAAGGCTTCCTACGCTCGGAACGCTCACTGATTCAAACGATTGGTCGGGCTGCACGGAACAGCGAAGGTCGAGTTATCCTGTATGGTGACAAAGTGACGGATTCGATGGATAAGGCGATTAAGGAAACGGAACGCCGTCGTGCAATCCAGATTGAATATAACGAAGAGCATGGCATTACACCACAGACGATTCGTAAAAAAGTGCGTGATGTGATTGAAGCAACCAAAGTTGCCGAATCCAAGAAAGACTATCTTACAGGCGCTGCCGAGAAGATGTCGAAGAAGGAACGTCAGTCGCTTATTCAGCGCCTAGAGGCAGAGATGAAAGACGCAGCCAAAAACTTGCAGTTTGAGCGTGCTGCTGAACTTCGCGATGCATTGTTGGAACTGCGCGCAGAATAGCTTATTAAGCAGACTGTAGAAATATAAGATAGAGGCACAGTAATGAATGTGTCGCAGCAAGGATAGATCTGCAACAAGAGAACGGCCGGGTGGCCGTTCTCTTGTTGAGTCAGGAAATCATTGATGTCTACCGATAATTAGACATGTTGAAAACATAAAATCAGGTCTATACTGATAGAAAAGTTGAAATTGGTTAAAAGGTTTATAGGAAAACATTTGGAAGTTGTGTACCCAGGAGCCGAGCCGAAGGCAATGGCGACCTTCACGAACGAGGCGAAGCCGTGAGCGTCCCGGTGTTCAAGGGGAGCCGAGCCGAAGGCAATGGCGACCTTCACGAACGAGGCGAAGCCGTGAGCGTCCCGGTGTTCAAAGGGAGCCGAGCCGAAGGCAATGGCGACCTTCGCGAGCGATGCAAAGCCGTGAGCGTCCTCTCGTGGTAGAGCGGCCGTCCAAGAGACCGGCGATCGGCCGGGATCTTGGACGAAGCTGCGGGCACACGACAACCTTCACATAGCAAGACCCGACCATTCACCATTGCACCGCTTGTTTCGGGTGTCCAGAGGGCTGCGCCCTTTGGGGCCCTCCCTTGGAAGGGAGGGTTTGGGAGGGATTGAAAAGCCTTTAAAAAAGGTTGGAATTTCAACATTGAAAGGATGAATACCATTGGCGAGCGAGAACATTGTCATCAAAGGCGCGCGAGCGCATAACCTCAAAAACATTGATATCACCATCCCGCGTGACCGTTTTGTTGTATTGACCGGTCTGAGTGGCTCAGGCAAGTCCTCGCTGGCTTTTGATACGATATATGCCGAAGGACAGCGACGTTACGTTGAATCATTATCGGCTTATGCACGGCAGTTTCTGGGGCAGATGGAGAAACCGGACGTTGATTCCATTGAAGGATTGTCTCCGGCCATCTCCATAGATCAGAAAACGACAAGTCGTAACCCGCGTTCTACCGTGGGAACCGTTACGGAAATCTATGACTACCTGCGTCTGTTATTTGCACGTGTGGGACATCCCCATTGTCCGGATCATGGCGTGGAAATTAGCTCCCAGACCGTAGAACAAATGGTTGACCGCATAATGCAATATCCTGAGCGTACCCGATTGCAGATTTTGGCCCCGATTGTCTCGGGACGCAAGGGTGAACACAAAAGTGTGTTTTCCGATATCTCCAAACAAGGTTTTGTCCGTGTTCGGGTGAACGGGGAATTACGTGATCTGTCCGAAGATATCCAATTGGAAAAAAACAAGAAACATACGATTGAAGTCGTCGTTGACCGGATCGTGATCAAGGAAGATGTGCAATCACGTTTGGCCGATTCTATTGAGACTGCACTTAATCTGTCCGGTGGACAACTGCTGGTAGATATTATGGGTGAAGAAGAACTGCGTTTCAGTTCCAACTTTGCCTGCCCGGTGTGCGGGTTCAGTATTGATGAGCTGGCGCCGCGCATGTTTTCGTTCAACAGCCCATTTGGAGCCTGTCCGGATTGTGATGGATTAGGTGTCAAAATGATTGTTGATCCGGACTTACTGGTGCCGGATCGCAGCAAAACAATTGAAGACGGTGCGTTTGATGCGTGGACAGGTGGCACATCAACCTATTATCCGCAGTTCCTCAAGTCGGTATGCGAACACTTTAACATTCCGCAAAACGTACCTGTAGAAGATCTGCCTGCTGAACAAATGAACAAGCTGTTGCAGGGTACAGGTACGGAGAAAATTCGTTTCCGGTACGAGAATGATTTTGGACAACGGAAAGAAGCGCTGGTTACCTTTGAAGGTATTGTGAATAATCTGGAGCGCCGTTACCGTGAGACAGCATCCGAAGGTATCCGTGAATTCATTGAAGGTTATATGAGTGCCAAGCCGTGTGGAACATGTAAAGGACAGCGACTGAAACGTGAAAGCCTTGCTGTTACGATTAACGATCACAACATGGCGTATGTGACAAGTTTGTCCATTGGAGAAGCTGGTCGTTTCTTCGATTCGCTACAATTGAGTGAAAAAGAAGAAATAATTGCCAAACTTATTTTAAAAGAAATCAACAGTCGTCTCGGCTTCCTAGTAAACGTAGGACTGGATTATCTGACGCTGAGCCGTGCTGCAGGAACGTTGTCCGGTGGTGAAGCCCAGCGAATCAGACTGGCGACACAGATTGGTTCCAGCCTGATGGGTGTGCTGTATATTCTGGATGAGCCGAGTATCGGTCTGCATCAACGGGATAACGATCGTCTGATCTCCACACTCGCTCACATGCGGGATATAGGTAACACACTGATCGTGGTTGAGCATGATGAGGATACGATGATGGCCGCCGATTATATTATTGATATTGGTCCGGGGGCAGGTATCCACGGTGGTACCATCATGTCGCAGGGTACACCGGAAGAAATCATGAATGACGAGAACTCGTTAACGGGTCAATATCTGAGTGGGCGCAAATTTATTCCGATACGTACGGAACGCCGTAGTGTCGGAGACCGATGGCTGGAAGTACGTGGAGCGAAGGAAAATAACCTGAAAAACCTGAATGTAAAAATTCCAGTGGGCGTATTCACCGCAGTAACGGGTGTATCCGGCTCTGGTAAATCGACACTAATTAATGAGATTTTGTATAAAACGCTAGCACGTGATCTGAACCGCGCACGGGTACGCCCAGGTCTGCATAAAGAGATTCGAGGTCTGGAACATATCGATAAAGTCATTGATATTGACCAGTCTCCAATCGGACGGACACCACGCTCCAACCCGGCTACTTATACAGGCGTCTTTGATGACATCCGTGATCTGTTTGCACAGACCAATGAAGCTAAAGTGCGGGGGTACAAAAAAGGCCGATTCAGTTTCAATATTAAAGGTGGACGTTGTGAAGCATGTCGCGGGGACGGCATTATCAAAATTGAGATGCACTTCCTGCCAGATGTCTACGTGCCTTGTGAGGTCTGCAAAGGCAAACGGTACAATCGCGAAACACTTGAAGTCAAATACAAAAATAGAAATATTGCAGATGTGCTGGAAATGACGGTAGAGGATGCAACGCAGTTCTTCGAGAACATTCCGAAAATTCATCGCAAAATGCAAACCTTGCTCGACGTGGGGTTGGGCTACATTAACTTGGGGCAACCTGCAACGACCTTGTCCGGCGGTGAAGCCCAACGCGTGAAGCTTGCTTCCGAGCTGTATCGTCGCAGTACGGGGAAAACCATCTATATTCTGGATGAGCCAACAACCGGTCTTCATGTCGATGATATTGATCGTCTGCTGAACGTTCTGCATCGTCTGGTGGATTCCGGTGAATCGGTATTGGTTATCGAGCATAACCTGGATGTAATCAAAACAGCCGATTATATCGTTGATCTGGGTCCAGAAGGTGGAAGTGGTGGCGGAACCATTGTTGCGACAGGTACGCCAGAGGATATTATTAAAGTGGAAGCTTCATATACTGGTAAGTACTTGAAGCCAGTATTGGAGCGGGATACGGAACGAAGCAAGACGTTGCAATTGACGGAGTAAATGCTCCAGTGTACAGGTTGTTTGTGAATATCTAACCCTTCTTTTCATGAAGTAGGCGCATCGATGTATGATTCGATGCCCTCTTCTTCTGAGGAGAAGGGTTTTCTGATATTTTGCCGTTGTGCTGATCTAAATATGACATCGGTGAAAGTGTTTACATATGTGGTAGAGCAAGCATTCCATCAATCTACTGCCAAACTGGATTTTTTTCATTTTTCTGGATGATAGGGCTTGCATTACAAGCAGGGTACAGATAACATAGAGGAAGATATTAGGGTATGCGTTTAGCTGTTCAACTATGGTGAGGAGGTCTGTCTATCCATGCTGTTTGCAGAAGCTGCCGCGGCGAGTACTTCGAATTTTAATGCGTTTGATATTTTTGTCATCTTATTTACGATCCTGATTTTCATCGGAGTGGTTCGTCTGCTTCGCGCACCGAAGAAGAATTTGTTTGCTATCGGATTTGCAGTGGTCAGTCTGCTTGTATTCCTTTTGACGGACTATGCCATGATTACCGGTTGGTTTGGTTCGTAGACAACGCTGAACTTATTTGAAAACAGCAAGTAGAAGAACAGACAAACACTTTCCATGGAATTAAGGAGGGTGTTTTTTTGTGTTTTGCAGAGTGGTGTGGATAATACGGCCTTCTCTATGGAAATTTAGGTCTTAAAGCGATTGTACAGGAATAATTTGTATGTTAAATTTGAGGATACCGGTATTGCAGATAATAGAGAAAGAGATTCAGTAATGGATCATATGGTTCGGTTGCATAACGGAGGATATATAGAGAGGGTTAGGTGAGAGAATGAGAGTGTTGGGGAAAAAGGGCGTAGCCATACTGATGGCTGCTGTACTCTCGATCAGTGTTGCAGCAACGGCTGGAGCAGCGGAGTCTTCATCAAGTATGCAAGCCAAAGTGGTAGACGGACAAGTATATGTTAGTTCAAAGGATTTGGTCAAAGCGCTCGGAGGAAGTGGGCAATATGACGCCAAATCTGGAACGTTTCAGTATAAGGGCAATGAAGCTGTTCCTAAAGTAATTGAAAAAGTATCTCCGTCTGTTGTAGGCATCATCGGCAAATCTACTGAATCACAGGATGGCGTTACATCGGACCGCTATAACCTGGCTCATGGCACTGGCGTGATCATCCGCTCCAACGGCTGGATTGTAACGAATGCCCATGTAGTTGATGGATTAATCAATCCGTTGGTCGTGACGACGGATGGCAATACATATAAAATCACCAAAATATACAGTGACCCGTTAAGCGATATCGCTCTAATCAAAATTAATGCCAAATCTCTTAAACCGGCGACCTTTGCCAAAGCTTCACAAACAACCGTTGGAGAAACCGTCATTGCCATCGGCACACCGATTTCCTTCTCTTTGCGTAACTCGGCGACTGTAGGCGTAATAAGTGGTCTTAATCGGGGAGTGGAGGCCACCTATCGGTTGATTCAAACAGATACGGCCATTAACCCGGGTAATAGCGGCGGACCGCTGGTCAACCTCAAAGGTGAAGTTGTCGGTATTAACTCTATGAAATTTTCAGCAGTAGGTATCGAGAGTATTGGATTTTCGATTCCTGTAGATACCGTTCAATATATTATCAATCAATTTTTTGAATACGGAAAAATCAAGCGTGCAAGCCTCGGCTTGCAATTGGAAGAGAGCTGGTCAGCGATTGTGGGCCTGCCTACAGATGATCCTTTGACGATTACGGGTGTGCTGTCAGCTCAAGCGAAGAAAGCCAAAATCAAAGAGGGAGATGTGTTATACAGTGTGGCAGGTACACGTGTGTCCTCTGTGGTGGATATCAATGAGTTGCTCAAAACGTATGTGCCAGGACAGAAGGTCAAACTGTTAATGCAAACGGACGGCGATATTGTCACTCGTACGGTGGTCCTTGCTGATCGAGCGGATATCCAAGACGATGAAGATGAGCAGTTCACTGTAGATGAAGATCAATAAAGCCCGGCGAGCAATCCGGATCCAGAGAGGACGAATGAACGGAATGAAAAAATCATTTTTACGTGTGCTGAGCACAGGAATGTTAGCCGGGATGCTGAGCATTGGAGCGGCATTGCCTGCGTGGGCATCCGATCTTATAACAAGTGAGCTGCGGATCACAGCGGGTAGTACGAGCGCCTATATCAACGGCAGCAAGCAGGCTATCGCCAAACCATATAAGTTCAAAGGGGTTACGATGGTTCCTGTCGGTGTATTCAAGAAAGCTTTTGGCAGCGAGATCCGACTGGAGAAGAATGATGTGGTCAAGGTTAAGGAAGGTCCGCATACTGTCACCTTAACGATTGGCAGTTCGATTGCCTGGGTAGATGGAGTCAAAAAAGAGATGGGCGCAGCCCCAAAAATGGTAAATGGCGTGCTCATGGTGCCACTTCGCCCGGTAGCTGCTGGGATTGGCGCTACACTTGCCCCAAGCAGTTCAGGAGAAATGGTCATTCGATTATTGCAAACGGATGAATCGGTGGATGAGGACGAGGGCGGCATTAATCTGGACGAAGGCAAAACGAGAATTGGTAACAGTTATTACGGCTGGTCCATTAATTACCCATCTGACCTCATGATTCTGCAAACGGGTGAGCAGGAGCGCATGATGACATTTGGCGCGGAGGACAGCAGTTATTATCTTGAAGTGTACGTGAGTGACCAGGATGTGAGTCTGGATTCGGATGATTTGTTACAGCAACTTGTTCAGGAAGCAAAAGAGAGCGGAGATACCGTGCTCGATCGGGAATCAATTGCCAAAGGGAAAATACCTTATGCCCGGATTGTGGTTAAGGATGCAGACGGGGTATTATGGGAAATGCGCCAATATATCCATGATGGTCGCCAATATGACGTATACCTCGCGGACTATGAAGCTCTGAATTACAAGGACCTGGGCAAACGTGCAGCGCTGCTTAATTCATTCCAGCCTACTTATGCACAGTCCGATCGTACAATTAAGGATCTTTCAACCGTGGATGAGGGTATGCGCTCTACCTGGAATGACGATTATGGCATTGAACTGAAGATTCCAGCAGGTTGGTCCATGGACAACACACAGATGATATACGAATCCAAAGATGGTGCATATCTGCAGCTGCGTGTTACATCTGCACCGAAAGGTGCGACGGTCAAAGAGTGGAGCGGCCAACTGGACAAATGGATGCGTGAGACGTTCACGCCGGAAAGTTATGAACCGATAGGTTCGTATACGATGGATGTATCAGGCGAGACTGCTGAGGTGAATGAGTTCCGTTATAACTTTGGAGATGGATGGCAGACGGAGTTCGATGTTCTTTTGCAAAAAAACGGTTATCGCTATTATGCAGAGTATACGTTCCCTGAGGAGCAGACGAAGGATCGTGAATGGTTTAAGAGTATCATGAAGAGTGTCGAGATTGATTTTGATACTGTATCTGATAATTTCGGACAGCTGGATGAAGACCCATATTTGACGGATAAAACAAAAGCTGTGACACGAACGTCCAAACGTTATCATTACAGTGTTGATATTCCACGTTACTGGACGCCGTACAATGATCGATTTGAGTATTCTCCCGTCGTGTATACCTTCACAGGTGGTCAATTCTCCATTGCCGCGAGTGAGGACAAATCGATTGAAATGACCGTCAGTCAACTTAGAGAGGCATATGCGGAAGCAACCAAAACCCGTAAAAACTTCAAGTTGCTTAGCAGTGAGGAGTTGACGTTTGCGGGTGTGCCTGCGTTTTCCTTTATCTATCATGAAGTGGACAATGGTGTGCCGTATACTGGACGTCAGATCGTGTTTGAACAGAATGGAACGACGTATACCATTACGAGCGGGCTGAATGACGCCAACAAGACGGAAGTCCAGGCAGCAGCGCTGGAAAAAGCCGTGAACTCATTTACTTTTATTAAATAATGCGAAATGCTGAAATAAAATAGATGTATGTCGCCGGAGGGTCAAGAGACCTTCCGGTTTTTCGTATATGCATGTTGAGATGGAAATGAAAATGATAAACGGTTTTTTCAGGAAAGCGTAGAAGAGTCGTTGCAGAAGTGGTACACTATACTAGTTCAGGAGTTATGACTGCTGTTCTGAAAAATAAGAATGACTGTAGGCTTGGGAATCAGGCAATACAGACATAATGTATAGATATAGCGATACAGTGACAATGCAGGCGTATGGAATCAAGGTACAGGATTTAGCTTACAGGGTACAGGGATGAAATCCGGCTATGCCGGTTATGGGGAGGATACACATGAAAACAGCAACAATACGAAGAGAAGACGTTGAGCTTCTGGCACCCGCAGGTGACTGGGACTGTATGCGTTCGGCGGTAGCTAACGGTGCGGATGCGATTTTCTTCGGAGTCGAAAAATTTAATGCACGGGCACGGGCGAACAATTTCCGTATGGACGAGCTGCCGGAGATTATGGCGTTTTTGCACAGTTATGGCGTAAAAGGTTTTTTGACCTTTAATATATTGATTTTTGAAAATGAATTAACGGATGCCAAAGAACTGATCGACGCTTGTGTCGATGCAGGTGTGGACGCCGTGATTGTACAGGATTTGGGTCTGGTCAAAATGATTCGCGAGATCTCACCGGATTTCCCGATTCACGGTTCAACCCAAATGACGATTACGTCACCGGAAGCGGTGGAGTTTACGAAGCCGTTTGATATGGAACGTGTCGTGCTTGGACGGGAGAACAACCTGAAGCAGATTCAGAAGATCGGAGAACAGGCGAAGTTGCCGATGGAAGTATTTGTTCACGGTGCATTGTGTGTGTCTTATTCCGGGCAATGCCTGACTTCTGAAATGTGGGGCGGACGTTCCGCCAACCGTGGGGAATGTGCACAGGCTTGTCGTCTGCCGTACGACCTGATGGTGGATGGCGAGCATAAACCAATGGGCGATGTGGCGTATCTGCTGTCTCCGAAGGATCTGGCTGCAATTGACTTGATGCCGGAACTGATCGAAGCAGGCGTAACTTCCTTCAAAATCGAAGGACGTCTCAAAACGCCGGAATACGTGGCCAACGTGGTTAGTAAATACCGCAAAGCAATCGACCGTTACTTTGATGGAGATAATACTCCTCCAAGTAAGGAAGAAGTTCGTGAATTGCAGCAGAGCTTCTCTCGTGGATTCACGCATGGTTTCCTAGACGGAACGAATAATAAACAGCTGGTTGACGGTACGTTCCCGAAAAGCCGTGGTGTTTATCTGGGGCGTGTGGACCAAGTATTGCGTGATGGTGTCGTCCTGAAGCTCGATGCACCAGTGAAACGTGGAGATGGAATCGTATTTGATGCCGGAGATCCGACGAAGAAGGAAGAAGGCGGACGTGTCTACGATGTACGTCGCAAAGGCGTGAAGCTTGAAGGCGAAGCCGAGGAAGGCTGGATCGTGGACGTTGTACCAGGCCGTAGTGATGTGGACCTGCGCCGCGTGAAAGTTGGCGACAAAGTATGGAAAACGAATGATCCGGCGCTGGACAAACGTCTGCGCCAGAGCTTTGAAACCGAGAAGCCTTATCGTATCTTCCCGGTAAACGTAAAAGTTATCGGCAGCCCAGGGCAGCCGCTTAGCACATGGTGGACGGACGTGCAGAAGGGCACGACAGTCCGTGTGAATTCCGAGATGGAACTGGATATTGCCCAGAAGCGTCCAATGACACACGAACTGCTCGAAGAGCAATTCGGACGTCTGGGCGGCACTGTGTTCCAGCTGGAAGAATTGGACGTCAACCTGCACGGTGACGTCATCATCCCGATGCGCGAGTTGAATAACATTCGCCGTCAGGCGGTGGAACAACTCGCGGGCGAGCGCCCTAAACCGCCCGTCTACGTGAAACGGGCGGTGGAAGTCTACGGCGATGCGGTTAAACCAGCAGCGCCAGTTGCTCGCGGTCATGCGGAGCTGACCGCGCTCTGCCGCAGCCTGCCACAAGTGGAGGCAGCGCTGGAAGCGGGTGTCGGCATGATCTACGCCGACTTCGAGTTTATTAAGCAGTTCCCGGCAGCAGTGGAAGCTGTTCGTACCGCAGGCCGCAAGATTGCGTTGGCAACACCACGCATTCATATGCCTGGCGAGAACGGGTATCACAACAACATCCTGCGTTTGCAGCCGGATGCTGTACTCGTACGTAATACGGGTGCACTGTACTTCTATCTGCGCCACCGGATGGAGAACCCGGATGCGAAGCACCCGGAATTGATCGGTGACTTCTCACTCAACATTGCCAATCACAAAGCAGTGGAACTGTTCCTGGAAGCAGGTTGTGACTGGATTACACCTTCTTATGACCTGAACATTCAGCAAATGGTTGATTTGCTGGGACACTCCCGTACAAGTCAGACGGAAGTCGTTATTCATCAGCATTTGCCGATGTTCCATACCGAGCACTGTGTGTACTGTACGTTTATGAGTGAAGGAACGGACTTTACGAACTGTGGACGTCCATGTGAAGATCACCGGGCTTCCTTGCAAGACCGGATCGGTATGTCTCACCCGGTACGTGTGGACGAAGGCTGCCGTAATACCGTGTATAATGCGGTGGAACAATCCGGTGCAGAATATCTGACCAACTTTATGGATCTGGGTGTATCCCGTTACCGTGTGGAGTTCCTGGAAGAATCCCCAGAGCAGGTGCGCGAGGTTATTGATCTGTACAATCGTGCTCTGCGTGGCGAAATCAGTGGTACACAAGTTTGGAAAACACTGAAAGCAACAAACCAGCTTGGCGTAACGCGTGGTCAACTGGTGAAATAATAGATCGAAACCGGAACAATCAGCAAAATGCATGAAAGTATGAAGCAACCCCAATCTCTGCTTTACGGAGCTCTTGGGGTTTTTTCTATAAAATAGACTTGAACTATACCGATATCAGATTTGTACGTGGTATCTTGTTTGTCAGAGAAATATAGGAGGCGAAGAACCGTGGCGCCATTCACGATGATGGATATCAAATTGCTGTGCGGGGTCACGGCATTTAAACGAGGGGAAGCCTATAACCAGTCCGGCAGGGTGAGCAATCTGATTGTCAGTGACGATCAGCATCATTATGAAGCCATGGTGCGTGGCACGGAACGATATCAGGTGAAGGTGGATTTGGACGAAAAAGGGGAAGTTGAGGCAAATTGCACTTGTCCAGGTGATGGCCGGTATTATGACTATTGCAAACATGTCGCTGCAGTATTGCTGGCGATTCATGAATGGGGTGAACTGCAGGAGCTTAACGCTGCGGGTACCAGTAGTTCGCAGGAGTCATCCAAACCTTCCTCAGGGAATCCTTCTCGCTCTGGTGTAGGCCCTGCTTCCAGAGTAGGTACGCTGGTGGAAGAGAAGGAGTGGGAGCGTCCCAACTCTTCTTCAACCTTAGACTCGGCTAGGAATGACAATCCGGAACGACACGAAGGTTCAAGTTCAAAACGATATACGGAGTCCAGTACGAGTACAACATCACTTTCTTTTGCACAAAAGAATGGATCCTCTGCTTTCGGACTTAATTCCGCTGCTGAAGCGGATCATCAACCGGTTGTCCATTTTGCCCAGGCAGGTCGCCCGAGTTCCGCTCCAGGCTGGGGACGTTCAGCAGACAAGCCTTCGTATCGCACAGCTGACCAGATTCTGTCCATCTTTGCCAAGGAACGCAGTCCCTTACATGCGGGTGAACGTAAATATACGGCACCTGTCACCCGCTCATCGCTGCGAGAAGAGCTTCAGGTTCAGTTTATATGCAAGCTCGTTCAGGTTCACAAAGGGGGAGCCAAGCTCGCGCTGGAGCTTAAGGTCGGAAGTAAACGACTATACGTGGTGCAAAAGGTGAAGCAATTCCTGAACTGCGTTGAGAAGGGCGAGCCGATGTCGTTTACCAAACTGTTTTTCTATGATCCTTCCATGCATTATTTCAGCCCTCAGGATCAGGAGATTCTGTCCATGTTGATTCGTATGAGGCAGAGCGAGGAAGCGTATCGAGAATCCATCTCCGGTTATCTGGGGGCTTCGGATGGGCGGGATATATTGATTGCGCCGCTGGTGTGGAAACCGCTGCTGGAATTGCTGCTTCAGGCCGACAGCCGGATGGAAGGTACGGGACTCGCGAACGGACCGCTCACGTTGGGTGAAGGAGCACTGCCTTTGTTTTATCGGATTGCCCAGGGGGACAATGAGGGGTACCAGCTCGAGATCTCAGGTTTGCGCGAGTTGATTCTTCTTCCGGCCTATGATGCTGCTGTGGTTGAAGGACAACTTCACACGCTGGAGCCGATGCAGATGCGCAGTCTGGAAGACTTGAGCAGGGCGCTCACCTCATATGGGATTAAGGAAAGCATTGATATTTCCTCCCAGCAAGTCGATGAGTTCGTGCAGCATGTGGTGCCGGAACTGCGTACCCTTGGACATCTGTCGATCGACGCCCAGGTGCGTGAACGAATTGCTGAGCCGGAGCTTGCGCCGAAGCTCTATATTGATTTTTACCGGGAAAGGATCACTGCGCGTCTGGAGTTTGATTATGGTGTAATGGTGATTAACCCGCTGGCAGAATATCTGATCGATGAAGAAGAGAAAAAGGTTATCCTGGTGCGTGATCGTCATGCCGAGCGGAATCTGATTGAGCGACTGGATCGTTCCTTTCTGGAACGGGAAGGCAGCGTGTGGGCAAGTGAACGTGAAGATGCCATCTATGATGTAATGTATCATTTGGTGCCCGAATTGGAGAAACAACAGGTGGACATCTATGTCCCGAATGCCGTGAAGGCCATGATGCCATCCTATCCCACCCCTCCCAAAGTTCGAGCAGATCTCGGGAAAGGGCTGGACTGGCTGGAGATTTCGTTTGAAATGGAAGGCGTGAACGAGCAGGAACTTCAGGAAATCATGCGCAGCATTGTGGAAAAGAAACCGTATTTCCGCTTGCGCAGTGGTGTCTTTCTTTCGCTTGAAAATGAAGGAGCAGACAGCTTCGCCCACATGGCGGACTCGTTAGGGCTTGGAGCGGGCGATATCAAAGGCAGCCACATTCGGCTGCCAGCCGTTCGAGCGTTACAGCTGCCGGGCCGGGATGAGGTTTCCGGACATGTGAAATGGGGAGGTTCCCTGAAGCGTTTCCTGGATGATCTTCGTGATCCTGAGCGGATGGATTTTGCGCTGCCGAATGCACTCGCTACCGTGCTGCGGGATTATCAGGCCAGTGGATATCAGTGGCTGCGCACACTCGCTTTTTATCGTTTTGGCGGGATCCTGGCAGATGACATGGGACTTGGCAAAACGTTGCAAAGCATCGCCTATATCACGGCTGAACTAAGAGAGAACCCGATTTTAGACGGAGATGTTGGAAGACCAGATCGTTACGGGAAAAATGGGATACTGGGAGAGGGCGCTTCAGAGGCTGCCTATTCAGGGATTGATCCTGTAACTGGATTGCCATGGGATGAAGCGTCTCTGGTGGGGCTAGGGGGGGATTCCCATGCATCGGGAATATCGCAGGATGGCTTAACCATTCGAAGCCAAGCAACCCATCCTCCAGTGCTTGTCGTAGCACCTGCTTCGTTGACCTACAACTGGGCGAATGAATTTGCGCGATTTGCCCCGCATTTACGCGTCCTGATTGCTGCAGGGCAAAAGGAAGAGCGCGCCAATATGCTGGCAGACATGAATCAGGCGGATGTCATCGTAACGTCGTATCCATTGCTGCGTCGAGATCTGGACATGTATCTGGGAAGAACATTTCATACGCTTATCCTGGACGAGGCTCAGGCGATCAAAAATTCTTCCTCTCAGACGGCTCAGGCCGTCAAGCAGATTCAGGCCCCGCGACGCTTTGCGCTCACAGGGACGCCTGTAGAGAACTCGCTGGATGAGCTGTGGTCCATCTTCGAAGCGATATTCCCCGGTCTGTTTCCGAGCTATCGCAGATTCCGGGACCTGCCGCCTGAGCGCATTGCCCGGATGGTTCGTCCGTTCATTCTCCGCCGCCTGAAGAAGGACGTGCTGGAGGAATTGCCGGATCGTATTGAGACGGTACAGCGCTCTGAGCTAACGGTGGAGCAGAAGAAACTGTATGCTGCCTACCTCTCCCAGCTTCAGGATGAGACATCCAAGGATATGGAAGAGAACGGTTTCCAAAAGAATCGGATCAAAATACTTGCAGGCATCACCCGTTTACGCCAGCTGTGCTGTCACCCGGCTCTGTTTGTTGAGGGCTACCAGGGCGATTCAGGCAAAATGGAACAGCTGCTCGAAACGGTTCAGGATTGTCTGGCAGCAGGCAAACGAATCCTGATCTTCTCCCAGTTTGCAAGCATGCTGAATCTGATTCGGCAGACGCTGGCAGCACAAGGCAGGAATCTTTTTTATTTGGATGGGCAGACACCGTCTCAGAGCCGGGTCGACATGTGCCGCAGATTCAACGAGGGGGAAGGAGAGCTATTCCTGATCTCAATGAAAGCTGGCGGTACCGGACTGAACTTAACGGGCGCTGACACTGTTATTCTATATGATCTGTGGTGGAACCCCGCTGTCGAAGAACAAGCCATTGGCCGCGCTCATCGGATGGGGCAGAAGCAAGTGGTTCAGGTTATCCGACTGATTACGGAAGGCACGATCGAAGAGAAGATTCTGGAACTGCAGCAGAGGAAGAAGGATCTGATTGCGGAAGTGATCGAACCAGGAGATGGGGGATCAACGACCTTATCTGAGCAGGATATTCGGGAGCTGTTGATGGTATAAGTATGCTGTTTTGGTGGAATAGGGTGGTACAGTTTGTTAACTTGTATCACCCTATCATTTTATTAGAGAAGATTGATATGGATGAGAAGTGTAACCTGTTTAGTATAGTATGAATAGAATACTAGTAAAATCATCTTGAAAATACAAAACATGCATTTATATATCTGATATATTATAATTAACTATTTTAGATTACATAGCTTGATGATTAATGTATTTTTTGCAATTTTGCACTTTCGAGAATTGAAAGAATAGATATACATATCATCTACTCTATAAAGAGGGAGAGTTAAATCATGAGAATTCGTAAAGCCATTATTCCGGCTGCTGGTCTGGGAACTCGTTTTTTGCCAGCAACCAAAGCGATGCCTAAGGAAATGCTACCTATTGTTGACAAGCCAACAATTCAATACATTATCGAAGAGGCAGTAGCCTCAGGTATTGAGGATATTATAATCGTGACCGGTAAAGGCAAGCGGGCCATTGAGGACCATTTTGATTATTCTTTTGAATTGGAGCAAAATCTGGTCGATAAACAGAAATGGGATCTATTAAATGAAGTACGCAAGTCCTCTGAAATGGCAGATATCCACTATATTCGTCAAAAGGAGCCCAAAGGACTGGGCCATGCGATATGGTGCGCACGCAAGTTTATTGGAGACGAACCCTTTGCTGTGCTGCTTGGAGATGATATCGTTGAGGCGGATAAGCCTTGTCTTCAGCAGATGATGGAAGTTTATGATGAGTACCAGTCTCCAATCGTTGGTGTTCAGCCCGTGGATTGGAAAGAAGTTTCCCGTTACGGTATTGTGGATGGCGAACAAATCTTGAAAACCAATGACCGAGTATTCCTCTCTAAACGTTTGGTTGAAAAGCCGAAGCCTGAAGACGCTCCTTCAAATCTTGCTATTATGGGGCGATATATTCTTACGCCGGATATCTTTGAGATTCTCGGTCAACAATCTGCAGGTGTCGGTGGGGAAATTCAGCTGACTGATGCGTTATCTCGTCTGAATGAGCAGAGAAGAATATTAGCCTATCATTTTGAAGGCCTTCGTCATGACGTGGGAGAGAAGTTGGGTTTTATTGAGACAACGATTCACTATGCACTTCAGCATGACGATCTGCGGGAAGATTTGTTGAATTATCTGAAGAAGATTGTGGCGTCGAACTAGTATTAACTTTAAATTTTTATATACAAAAAAGGTTTACCCTCAAGGGTAAACCTTTTTGCTTTGATCTAACTTGAGATAAGTTATTATTAGAAGCTCAGTTCAGCAATCTGTTTAATCTCGTCAGCTTCATTAGGTGCAACAGCAATCAATTTATCATACAACGCTTGATCCGATTGTCCTTCCTTAGTCAGAGCAGCAAGGTACCAACGAGCAATTTCACGGTTGGTCGCATCGGACAGATCCTCAGCAATTCCACCCTTAAGGATCATTGCAGCTCCAGCGGAATCATTTAGCATGTATTTCATTTTCCCTGCATTAAGAGTCATTGTTGGAGTGAGCTCAAATGGCTGTCCTTGAAGCTGCCCTTCAGGGAGAGTCTTGAGGTGTTCTACACCATCAATAACATGCTGGTAAGCATCCAGACCTGATGTGAAATAAGATTCCTTCTTAGCCGTATCACCTTGTCCAAGTGCCTGATATCCGAGATCGAACGAACGGCTGATCAGCTGTTCATACCAATCCATATCCCAGATGTAGCTGTTGGCATATTCTTTTTGGAGAGTATAGGCTTGGTCTGATTCACCCTTCAATTCGTATATACCCATGAGTTGCTTAACCATGCTCTTATTAAATGGCTCTGCTTCAAGACCACGCTGGAGCAGCTCTACAGAGACCGTATAGAACTGGTCATCTTGTGTCTGCTGATAGCCCTGTTGATAAAGAGAAGAAAGCATCAGCAACGAATCTGTATGTGTGCTGCGAATCGACAGATCTTTATCGAGTGGCGCTTTGATCTCCTGGAAGTCCTGACTAGTTTGAGCTACTTCTTTTGCCTCGTAAGCGTAATGGTTAGCTTGCAGGAATCGCACAGATATAATGAGCAGGATGATTACAGCTACTCCGGCAATCGCACTGTAGATTCCACGTGCTGTGGAGTCACTAAGCTTCAATCGACGCATCGGCTTAGGATCCATCGCAGCAGCCATACCGCCAAGACCAAGGAAAACAAGAATTCCAATAAAGACATAACTCATATTGAAATCAAGGATACTCAGTACCAGAATGGACATGGACAGGATGAAGTACATAAAATGAGACTCCCGTTCTTCCTCGCTTCGTCTTACGTACGCACGAACATATTGATAGAAAACGAAGAGAATGAATGCCATAAAGATAATAAATCCAATGATCCCAACCTCGACGAGGTATTGCATGAAGAAGTTGTGTGCTTGGGCACTGACATAAGGATTGTTCTGATACTTTTCATACAAGGTGGTCCATGCTCCACCACCCGCACCAATGATCGGGTAGTCTGCAAATAGTTTCGTAGCATCTTTATAAAACGTAATCCGCTCCAACACACTGTGCTGTTGGAAATTGATATTTTCAAGTCGCGTACTAATACTGTCCGGCAAAATGTTGCGCACACTCGTGCCGAGCAGAAGTACGGCAACAATGACTGTCAAAATAACAGACCCTAGTGGAATCCATAGACTTGAGCCCTTGCGAGCTGACCAGGATTGAAGTCTGTTCTCCAGTATTGGTGCGATCCAACGCTGGATAACCCAACATACGATAGCCACGATTAAGGATGCAGCTATTAGATACATCCATCCTTTAGCGGCGAGAGAGTTGGAGAATTGTTGTTGCAATTCAAGTCCTGCTGTATTTATTGGATTCAACACAACCAGTGTACCAATTGCAGCTACTCCACAATAGATAAACCACAGAATTTGCTTAGCAGGTTTCAATAGTAATAACAGGATGATAAAGACTATTGGGAGCATGACAAGACCCGTACGGGAAAGCGTCAGCAGTAGCGACAAGATAATTGGCACAAGCATGAAGCCATGCAGTAATTGCGTGTACACTTTTTTGGAACGGATCATACTGAAAATGGAAATGAACAAAAATGCCATCAGGAATGCGGCGTATGTATTAGGATACTGAAACACCGATGCAAGTCGTGGGCCGTTTGAATCGTTCCAGATGGCTTGATTATAGACCCCATTCACGACACCAGATGAGAACCATCCGACTAGCTTGCCCGCAAAACTAAATGCACCCAACCAATTTAGCAATCCAAATCCGACAATTACATATGCAATTCCTATTAAGGAAGATTGTATGATATGATTGGTTTTGTTGTTTTTGAGTAGGTACATAGTCATTACAAAGATCATGGCATAAATACATTGGATAAGGATCATGTTAACTGCCAAATACTTTGATGCTGCACTTACGAGTGACAAGACGTAGGTGAGTGGCAGTAATATCACCGCGATTTTAAGCCAATCTTGCTGTGTTTCTAGTTTAATGTCCTTGAAAGAGGCAGCTGCCCAAATAACGAATAGGAGGGTTGAAATTACTACTGCCCAATAAATGGGGCCCTCGTATTGGAGCAATTGCCCATTAAATAACGCAACTTGGAAAGAGGACCAGAGTAAAAATAAGATGAGTCCTATGGTCAATGTCCATAGCAGTGGCGTAGTCGAGTTGCTATTTGCTTTCCTCGACGTCTTATTAGATTTCCCGTATACTGGATTCGACAAGGTGTGATTCTCCTTTTCTTGTAGATACGACAATATTTTAGCATAACATAATGGGATAGGCCAAAGTAGAAAAGCTATAGACTAATAAATTTATGAAAAAAAGATAGAGTACTCTAATGTTAAGGAGCTTTTTAATGTCTTTGTTTAAACGAATAGTTTTATTATTTGTTGCAGTTATCGCTTTTGTTGGTTCATTTCTTTTGATTGATAATTACCAAAAAGATTCGGCAAGGGTTTCTTTAAGTTTTGAAGTAAATGCGCCCAACGAAGACGACTATCAAGTATTCTTTCTAACAGTTGCAGAGGGTGGTGAATGGAACGAGGCACAGTCAAAACATTTAATTTATGATAAACCTGGTCAATGGAAAAAAATGAGTTATGAACTTCCAAATAACACATTAAAAGTTCGGATTGATCTCGGGACGCAAAAAGCCGACATATCTATTCGTAATGTGCAAGCTAAAGCCATATCTACCCAACCTATAGAGGTAGAAAATATAAATATTAAAACCAATGAAGTCAAAATTGTACAAAACCAAAATCAAAGCATACACATTAAATCTATAGGGGGCGACCCGTATATTGCATTTAATTTTACTCCTATAGCTTCTACTATTTTTGAAGGATTCAGTACACTTCATATAGTTGGGAATTTATTAGGCAGTGTATTAATAGCCGTGTTGACGGCTTTTATAGTGCGACACTTGAAAAAGAGTTTAGAATTGATTAAGCCCATATATCAAAGTAGGAATTTAGCGCTCAATCTGGCGAAAAATGATTTTAAAACAAAATTTGCATCTTCTTATCTTGGTGTAGTATGGGGATTTATTACTCCATTATTGACAATCGTAACTTACTGGTTTGTTTTTCAAGTGGGTTTAAGAAGTGGTGATGTAGCAGAGGTACCTTTTATACTTTGGTTTATAGCTGGAATTATTCCATGGTTCTTTTTTTCGGAAGCTTTTTCTGGTGCGACTAATGCATTTATCGAGTACAGTTATCTAGTTAAAAAGGTAGTTTTTCGTATAGAGTTATTACCTTTCGTGAAAATAGGTTCTGCACTTTTCGTTCATTTATTTTTTATTCTATTTATTTTTATTGTCTATGGGTTCTATGGATATTATCCAACAGTATATACAGTTCAAATACTTTACTATTTAATATGTATGATTTTTTTAGTCTTTTCAATGTCATTACTGTCTGCTTCGCTTGTTCTATTCTTTAAGGATTTAAATCAAATTATCGGTATTCTCTTACAAATGGGTTTTTGGTTCACGCCTATTGGGTGGCCTGTTATTATGTTGAATGAATTTTGGACGTTTATTTTCAAACTCAATCCAATGTTTTATATTGTTCAAGGGTTCAGGGATTCGTTGATAGACCATGTAATATTCTATGAGAGACCGTATGAAATGCTTTATTTTTGGTTCTTCTGTTTTAGTATGTTAACACTAGGAGTTCTCACGTTCAAAAAATTAAAATCACACTTTTCTGATGTGCTCTAGGAGTGAAATGATGGAGCCTATAATTGAAATTGAGCAAGTTGTTAAAACGTATAAACTTTATGATAAACCGGCAGATCGTCTGAAAGAAGCTTTATCTATCACTAAAAAAAAATATCACCGTGAATTTTCTGCCCTAAATGGGGTTACCTTTTCGGTAGAAAAAGGTGATGCACTTGGCATATTGGGAAAAAATGGATCTGGTAAATCGACCTTGTTGAAGATGATTACAGGTGTATTATCACCAACCAGTGGGAACATTCAAGTTAATGGGAAGATTGCAGCAATACTTGAGCTTGGAGCTGGTTTTAATCCCGAATATACAGGTAGAGAAAATATATATCTGAATGGACTTATGATGGGATATTCGAGAGAAGAAATGGAGCCGAGAATAGCAGCGATTATTGAGTTTGCTGATATTGGTACTTTTATCGATCAACCGGTCAAAGTATATTCAAGTGGAATGTTCGCGAGACTTGCTTTTGCCGTTTCCATTAATGTGGATCCAGATATTCTGATTGTAGATGAGGCGTTGGCCGTAGGAGATATCAGATTTCAAACAAAATGTATCGATAAGATGAAGGAACTGAAATCAAAAGGGACAACTATTCTTTTTGTATCGCATGCAGTGGAGCAAGTAAAGAGGTTTTGTAATAAAGCAGTTTGGATTAAGGATGGGGTAGTTGAAGCTATTGGTGACGCAAGTGAAGTCGTCGATCAGTATGAAGACTTCATGAAAAACTATATAGAAGACCATATTGTAAAGCGAAATGTGACTATAGATATTCAAGAGAATCAGGCAATAGAGGAGCTTGTTTTGCCTGAGAATCCAGATATTTTGGCGTATATAACAGAGGCTCATATAAATAAGGAAAATTTTAGAACACATGAAAGGCTGGAAGTCGTGATTGACTATGATGTATACGAGCCTGAAATTCCCGATTTACTCTTAGGTGTTGCTATTTATACTCCAAAACGTGACTATATTTTTGGTCCAAACACATTCCTTGAGAAGGTTTCAATTCCTACAAAGAGAGGAAAGCATCGAGTGAAATACATTATTCCAAAGCTTCCGTTGCTTGGGGGCGCTTATTCCATAGATGTAGGGATTTTTAATAACGAAGGAATCGTTTGTCTCAATTATCGGGAAAATATACTCTCATTTAAGATTGCCAATAAGTATTTTTCTGAAGGTTTGGTTTATATCAATCATGAATGGGACGTGGTCAAATGAATAGTCCTTTATCCGATCAACATTATAACAATGTAGCGTTCGATCAGTTTCAGCGATATAAAAATGTAGCGGATGCAATAGAGAGTATGAGAAAAGCAAACGAACAATTTACAATACTTGAAGTAGGCGCTAACGAACACCGTAATTTAGAAAAGTTTCTTCCTCGAGATTCAATTAAGTATTTGGATATCGAACTGCCGGCCGATTTGCAAAAACATCCGGATTACATCCTTGGAGACGCAACAAAAATGGAGTTCTCCAATGATTATTTTGATATTGTTGTAGCGTTGGATGTCTTCGAACATATACCTCCTGATAAAAGGGATGACTTTATTAGTGAAATCCATCGAGTTAGCAGCGAATTTTATATAATTACGGCTCCTTTTGCTTCTCCATCAGTGAGTAAAGCAGAACGCAGAACGAATGCTGTATATAAATCTTTGGTTCAAGAAGATTATCGCTGGTTGGCTGAACATTTTGAGAATGGACTTCCTGTACAAAAGGATCTCGAAATGTTTTTGGATAAATTGGGGGTGAATTATCGAGTTCTTTCTCATGGCAGCCTACCAATCTGGGAAAGTATGATGGAGATTCATTTTGTGGCCGCTTGTTTTCCGGAGTTGCAATACTATCGTATGGAGCTAGATCGCTTTTACAATGCAAATATTTATGCTGAAGATTATGCTGAAGATTCTTACCGGAAAATTTTTATTTGCAGCAAAGATCGTGGCATGTCGGAGCTTATTGAAAAGAGAAGCCTGATTAACATGGCGCCAAGACATCTTGAAGAATTGCAAAGATTTAAGACAACATTCTTTTCTTTGGCGACGATGCTTGTTAATAAAAAAAATGTTGAGACAGAAGTACAGGATAAAAGTGTACAAGATAAAATTCAAGTATTTACAGATAGCGGTAAAGGGTTCAATGAGGAAGAAAGCTTTAAAATCGATGTGGACGAAAATAGGCCTATTCATAAGTTTTTGTGGAACAATAGTAGAGTGGAACCGATTAAGTCTATACGAATTGACCCTTCTGATCGAAAGGGAATATTTAAATTTGATAATATAACAATTAGAAATCAACAAGGAGAGCTGGTTGAAGAGTACTTCGAGGATGGGAATTATATATACTCTTTTGACGATATATATGGATTTTCTAACGACGACCCTTTTCTCATATTGAACTTTTCCAAACCAGTTTCAATTGATTCGATTAGTTTTGACGTTACATCGTTAACAAAAGATGAACGAAAGCTGATTTTGGAAGTTGAAAAGGTGTTTCTTGGAATTAGCCGACTGCAAGAAACCAACAAACGAATAACGTTAGAGTCCAATAATAGGTTGGATAAAATTCGCTATCTTAACAATCAACTTCATCAATCTGAACTAGACAAGCAAAAAATAGAGCAGTTTCACAAGCAGGAAAGTCAACATAACGAGCAATCGATAATGGAAGTAAAGCAGGCATTAGAGGACCGGAATCGTGAATATGAAACTTTGGAATCAGAATTTAATAAAGCTCACCAACAACTTCAGGATGTCGAGAACTCCAAATTTTGGAAAATGGCTAAACTGATTAAAAAATTAGTTGGGAAATGATGATTTAGGGGGACTGGTTTTGAGCATCAGAAGTAAGTGGAAGAGTCGGATTGAACCTGCTTTAGCAGGATTACTCGGAATTAAAACAAGAGCAAGGCTAAAGCCTATTTCTCATTTAGAAATGAAAAACGAGAAATGGATCTCGACTGGAAATGATCCCTCTTTTTTGGTAACTGGAAGGTATTTTCCGGGTTGGAACAAGATTAAATGGGAATCTGAATCAAAGTCCGTTATCCCTCTTAAGATGTACTGGGATCAGGGGAACGGATTTTCTGAGTCCAAAAGCCTTACTTTTTCTTCTATTCCGAAGGGGTTTGTGAAACGTGAAGTTACGGTTTATATTCCTCCGGGAACTCAAAATTTGAGAATTGATCCGGGTGAAGATGAAGCAGAGTTCATGTTTACGAATGTACGGTTGAAAAAAACGACACGAATTAAAATGGTCCTTGGTTTTGCCTGGGAAATCATTCACCGAAAAGGACTGACAAATCAAGTAACTCTTCAGCTGTTGAAGAAAGGTTTTCAAACTTTGCGGACAAGTGGCCTTAAGGCTACTTGGTCTAAGTTTAAAGCCTATACCGGCCATCAAGCCATTGGATCTACAGGGAGCTATGAAAGCTGGGTTGCAAATCAAGCGCTGACATCTATTGATATCAAAAGAATTAAAGATGAAATCGTGCGAATGACATACAAGCCTCTTATATCGATTATTGTTCCTGTCTATAATGTTGAAGAAAAATGGCTCCGTCTATGTATTGATTCGGTTATAAACCAACTTTATCCTAACTGGGAACTTTGCATTGCCGATGATGCTTCCGACAAACCGCATATTAAAAAGGTATTGAATGAATACGCGCAAAAAGACAGTCGAATCAAGATAGTTTTTCGTGATGAAAATGGGCATATATCAGAGTCATCAAATTCAGCACTAGATGTAGCGACAGGGGAATACATAGGTCTGCTAGATCATGATGATGAACTTACTATTAATGCCTTATATGAAAATGTTAAGCTTCTTAATCAACACCCCGAAGCTGACATAGTCTATAGTGACGAAGATAAAATCAGTGAAGAAGGTGTCCGCCACTCTCCGTATTTCAAGCCGGATTGGTCTCCAGATCTTTTGCTATCCCAAATGTATACCTGTCATTTCAGTATATACCGCAAAAGTCTGGTAGACCAAGTAGGTGGTTTTAGAAAAGGGTATGAAGGAAGTCAGGATTACGATCTTGTATTGAGGGTTAGCGAACTGACTGAAAAGATTTATCATATCCCAAAAATCTTGTATCACTGGAGGACAATCCCCGAATCAACAGCATCGGGAGCAGGCGCTAAAAATTATACGCACTATGCGGGAATAAAAGCTCTTAAAGATACCATTCAGCGAAGGGGGATGGATGCAGAAGTTCGAGAAATTGAGGAACACCCTAACATGTACAGGCTTCATTACAATATAGTGAAGGAACCCCTAGTAACTATAATAATTCCCACTAAAAATTTGGGTGAGATTTTGGATAATTGTCTTAGTTCTATTTTTGCTCTTACTACTTATAATAGATTTGAAATTTTAATTGTAGATAATGGCAGTAGGGAACGGGATACATTAGATATTTTTGATAAGTGGACTAATGGCTACCCTGAACAAGTGAAAATTGTAGAAATAGATATACCGTTTAATTATTCAAAGTTGAATAATCTTGCAGTACAAGAGGCCAAAGGGGAGTACCTCGTACTTCTAAATAATGATATCGAAATAATTAGTCCTAATTGGATCAATGTTATGCTAGGATTTGCGCAGCGCAAGAATACAGGGGCGGTTGGAGCAAAACTTTTGTATCCCGATAATACTATTCAGCACTCTGGTGTTATTATGGGCCTTGGTGGAATTGCTGGACATGCATTTAGAACTTTGCCTATCTCCGATGCAGGATACTTCGGTGCTCTTCTAGTTAACCGTAATTGTGCAGTAGTTACGGCTGCATGTTTAATGATAGAAAAAGCAAAGTACCTAGAAGTTGAAGGTATGGAAGAACAGTTGTCTGTTGCCTTTAATGACGTTGACTTCTGCTTAAAGCTTTTGAAGAAAGGTTACCAGAATGTTTGTGTTAATAGTGTACAACTATATCATTATGAATCGAAAACACGTGGGGCTGAAGATACTAAGGAAAAACAAGAAAGATTCAGGCGAGAAATTGAGTTTATGGAAGAAAGATGGGCAGAAATTATAAAGAAAGATCCGTACTATAATGACAATCTATCTCTAAAAAGTGATATGTCTTATTCACTAAACATGCATTAACAAGAAATTAACACCACGTTAAGCACGAAGGCTATTCTCTAACCATACATCCAGACTGGGATTATTGAAGGTTTCCCATAAAAATGGTTGATTGCATCTCAGAAATTTTATTGTTGGAGGATAGTTTTTGTGACACGGTAAGGCCGGCCGTGTAAAGAAAAACAAAGAGCAGTGAGATCAGAGTTCCTCTTGAGGTTGTATGAACAGTATGCGGGATTTTAATAAAGAATAAATCACTTCGATGTTACCGTAGGGAATTTCCGGTTACCTCTATGAACTTAGGGAAAACGAGCAATTTGAATTTTTGGATATGACGGCTAATGTTTAATTAATGGTAGTTTGCATAAATTATGATGGAGTGTGATTATGTTAAAAAGTAGAGGTAATCTCGTCTTACTGATAACTGGAGGACTTTTGTTCTTGTTTTGTGGTGTGTCGCTTTTTATATATTATGATCTGGGGATAGGTTTTGATTTTTTTCAAAATCTTTTGTTTTCTTTTCTTCTTTTTTGTATATTAATTACGTTGATAAGGTTCTCGTCCAACGTCGTACTATATTCCTTTATAAGTCTATTGGCAATAGGTTATGTTATAATTACTCCTTATTATTCACCTATTGATGAAGGAGCTCATTTTGATTATATTTTGCATATTATTAATGAAGGCAAGCTTCCCACTTTGTTCGATCAAATTAACGTGCAGCGCTTAATGGAATTGAACGGAGCTGGTGCTCTTTCTGGTAACACGCCTCAATACGAAGCTGTTCATCCTCCGTTATATTATATAATATCCGCTTTGATAATTTTACCATTCAAGGGACATATTGAACTTAGCTTCGTTATACTACGCCTATTCGGCGTTGTGCTAATCTTAGGAAGCCTATTCTTTGTTATCAAAGCTTATGCAGAAATGGTAAAGAAAAAACTGATTCAGGAAAATAAGATTCTTTTTTACAGCATTGTGATAGCTCTTTTTGTGAGCCCTGGATTTATGACAAGAATGATAACGCTGAGCAATGAGCAATTAGTAGTTTTTCTTACAACACTTTTGTTTTACATGATAATTAAAATTAATATACAAACCATGACAAGAACACATTTAATATTATTATCCATTTTATCTGCTGCGACAGTCTTGACCAAATTCACCTCAATATTTATTCTGGGTGTAATTTTTATATACTTTGTAATTTATAGAAAATGGCGTCATGCTTTATTTTATTTAATTATTTTCTTTATAATAATGTCTCCATGGTTAATTTATAATTACGTTTTATATGGTGCTTTTACTGGGACGTCTCTCCATGTTCAATTTGTTCTCTCTATTGTAAATCCTGATCATCTGCATTTAGGGTTCGTTTATATTTTCGAATCTATATCCCGATTTTTATCTACTTTTTGGAATCCTCAAGAAGTAAGTTCAATACTTATAGATCCGTTTTATTTTTTTATGACACTGCTAAATACTATCCTAGTTGGAAGTATCATAATCGGTGTATGGAAGAATATTAATTTTAGAATATTGTTAAAAAAAGATTCTGTAAATGGTATAAACGCTCTGGTTGCCATTTTTACACTAAGTATTGTTTTAAACGTATTAGTTCTAGCATATGGCACATATACTCAATCAGTTGATGTGATGCTAGGAAGGTATTTTTATATCAATATACTACCATTATCTATCTTACTTTTTTATTTTATTACTAAGGTAATTGACGTAAGGTACCAAATTAAAGTAGGTTCGGTAGTGTTATTTTTGTCTTGTTGTCTCGCGGCCAACACTATTTCAATTTTGTTTCAGAATCAGGGGAATATGATAAATAAGTTTATTAATAATCATTTGGAACAAGAACTTACATTTGATAATTTTCAAGACGAAAAATATTCGAAAATCTTAAATGTCCAGGATATGGGTGCTCTTCCTTCTCGGATTGGGAAAAGCGCTATAAGAAGTGAGTGGGAGGATGCTGCCAAACTTCCTGTATCTCAGATTAATAGTATAGAATATGACAAAAATCGTAAGTCTATAAAAATCATAGGAAACGATCCCTTTATTGTGTTTGACACAGATACGAGAACTCTACAAAAAAAATATAATAGCCTTTTATTTACTCTTCACGGAGAAAACTTATCTAACATGAGAATTCAGTTGTTTTGGGATAATGGGGGAGGATTTAGTGAATCAAACTCAATTTGGCTAGACGCAAGTGATAAAGGGACTTATGTACTTCCAATATCCGGTTCTGATGATTTTATTCACGATGAAAATATCTCTCGAATTCGAATAGATTTTGAGAACTATAACGCTGAGATGTTTGAACTGGATGGGATATATGTGAAATAGAAAAAGGTGGAATTCAGATGGAAGACAGGGCTACCTTGATAAGAGAAATTTAAGACTTTTAACAAGTTTGTCAATCATTAAAATGAGAAAAAGAGATGGTAAAGAAATTATATTTATTGAAAATGGAGAGACTAATGCTAATTATTTTATTGATCTTAGCCATGGTTTTTAATATTCTGGCTCAGATAATGTTAAAACACGGAATTAATCTAATTAATCTCAACGGATTGGGCCTCCAGTCCTTGCTTAAAATGGTCTCATCTCCTTATATTTGGACAGGCGCCTTTATGTATGGTATAAGTTTTATTTTTTATATTTTTGCTTTGTCTAAAGGAGAACTTGGCAGAGTGTCTCCGGTTTCTCAAGCCTTAACAACGTTGGGTATTGTCGCCGTATCGATTCTTATATTCCACGAACCACTCACAGCATTTAAAGTGCTAGGTGTTATCCTTTTAATAGCAGGAACGATTATTATTTTTTATTAAAATGTTTTGGTTTTCTAACGAAGTAAAGAAAGGGAATGAAGTCTTGAATTACGATTACGTCATTTTTGGAGCAGGCATCTACGGATTATACGCAGCACATTATTTGGCTAAAAAAGATCTAAAAGTAGCAGTGATTGAGTATGATGATCAGCCGTTACAACGAGCTAGCTTCATTAATCAGGCTAGGGTTCATAACGGATATCATTATCCAAGAAGTGTCTCGACAGCAAAGAAGTCTGCTCATTACTACGAACGTTTTGTCAGAGACTTTAATTTCGCTATTAACGACCGTTTCAAAAAAATATATGCAATTTCAGCTAGTGATTCATTAACAAACGCCGAACAATTCTTGAATTTTTGTAACTTTGTAGATATTCCAGCGGAAGAAATCAATAGTAATGCATACTTTAACCCAGGTGCTGTCGAAGCTACATTTGAAACCTTAGAATATAGTTATGATGCTAATATCATAAGAGAATGGTATCTGAATCAACTAAATCAATTTAAAAACGTTTCCTTGCTGTTTAACAAGAATATCCGCTCAGTAAGAGAGGATGGTGACCGCTTTGTATTATATGAAGCTAATGGAGATAGGTACACGGCTGCCAATATCCTAAATGCTACTTATGCAAGCATGAATCAGATATTAAGTAAATTTAAGTACGATTTGTTTACGACTAAGTATGAAATTTGCGAAGTGATCATGACAACGGTATCCAACAATTTAAAAAACGTGGGTATTACAGTAATGGATGGCCCCTTCTTTTCTGTAATGCCATTTGGGGAGAGTGGCTTTCATTCACTAACTTCTGTTGGTCATACGCCACATGAATCATCGTTTAGTAATTTGCCGCAATTTTCTTGTCAACAGTACAATCCAAATTGCACACCTGAGCAGTTAGATAACTGTAATTTCTGTTCAGCTCGTCCGCAGTCTGCTTGGAGTCGGATGCATCAGCTTGCCAAGAAGTATTTAAATTCAGAAATCGAACTTACCTATAAGAAATCATTGTTTGCAGTCAAAGCTTTAATAAGTGCATCGGAGCTAGATGATTCGAGACCGACAATTTTGAAAGAGTTTTCTCAAAAGCCGCGCTTTATTTCAATCTTTTCTGGTAAATTTAATACTATATATGATCTGGAGGAAGTGCTGTGAAAGAACAAGTGTTTGTCTCTGTAGTTCTTTATGCATATAACAATGAGCAGGAAATTGCTCGGGCTTTAAAAGAAATTGATCACTCTATGAATACGCATTTTAAAGATTACGAGATCATACTAGTTAATGATAATAGTCAAGATAAAACACTGGAAGAAGCTCATAGTGCAATAAGAGACACACACGGAGATACGACTATTATTAATTTATCAAGAAAACATGGTGTTGAGCATGCCATGATGGCAGGACTAAATAAGTCGATGGGCGACTTTGTTTATGAGATTGAATCCCCAATCATTGATTTTAATATGGAATTGCTATATGAACTATTCAAAACAGCAACCTCAAAAGGTTGTGATATTGTCGCTGCTTCATCTGGAAAAGCAGGTTGGAAATCCAGAATGTTTTACCGGATTTTAAACTCTGTCTCTTACCTTAATCTGTCTCTATCAACAGAAAGTGTGAGGTTAGTCACCAGAAGAGCACTTAATGCTATGTTAACTCTAAAAGAAAGAGTGCGATATCGTAAAGCCTTGTATGAGCTGACTGGTTATTCAAAGTACAATTATCAATACAATGCTGTGAATAAAGCAATGCCGCGTAAGGTTAACCAGGAGAATATTACTTTAGCTATAGATGCACTTGTTTCATTCTCTCATTTTGGATTGCGTGCAGCACACCTATTAACGGTCCTCTTCTTTTTATTCTCCTTGTTTATGGGGGGATATGCTATTTATAATTTCTTTTTCAATCAATCAGTAGTAGAAGGCTGGACAACATTAATGATCTTAATCTCCTTAGGTTTTGCAGGATTGTTCTTCATTGGTGGTATTATTGGTGAGTATACATCTCGCATATTAATAGAAATTCAAAATCGTCCTTTCTATAGTACGAAATCTGTTGAAATGTACAAAGAAAAGAAGCCTCGTCTTGAGCTAGTTCGGGATCGGGAGAAAGCTTCAAATAAGTAACGGAGGAGGAGCTTAATTGAGCAAAACTGCACTGATAGGCTATACAGGTTTTGTAGGAAGCACATTACTCAGACAAACACAGTTCGATGATCTTTATAACTCTTCAAATATTAATACTATTCACGGTAAAAATTATGAATTAGTTATTTGTGCCGCCGCTCCTGCAGTCAAGTGGAAGGCTAATCAATCTCCAGAAGAAGATCTGAAGAATATAAATTCACTAATTAGCTCACTTAAAGAAATTAAAGCAAAGAGGTTTGTCCTGATTTCTACAGTGGATGTCTACAAAAATCCCATAGAAGTGATGGAAGATACAGAGATTTTTTCAGAGGAAACAGAGCCATATGGTCGCCATAGATATTATTTGGAACAATTTGTAATGAGTGAATTTGAGAATCATATAATTGTTAGATTGCCGGGATTGTTCGGAAAGGGTTTGAAAAAAAACTTTATTTATGACCTTATACATTCAAATGCTTTAGATATTACGCACCATAAATCCAAATTTCAATTCTACAACATGGATAATCTATGGGAAGACATAATAATAGCTTTGGATTCTAAAATATGTTTGGTTAACATGACATCTGAACCTGTTAGTGCTGAAGAGATTGCTGAATTTTCCTTAGATATATCTTTTAAAAATGTAACAGAAAAGGCTCCTGTTTTTTATGATATGCGAAGTAAACATGCAAGTATGTTTAACAAGAATTCAAAAGATGGATATATGAAATCTAAAAAAATGATTCTACAAGAAATCTCTAACTTTATTGAGGAACAAAAGGAGATAATTCTATGAAGCTTTCTATTTCCAATATTGCATGGGATGCAGATGATGAAGAAGCTATAATAGAGTTACTGCAAAATGCAGGAGTTGAAGGCATTGAAATAGCGCCAACTAAATTTTGGGGAAATCCAGTTGCCGTTCCTATTGTTGAGATAGACACAGTGAAAACAAGATGGCGGAGTGCTGGTGTTCGGTTTATAGCTATGCAATCATTGTTGTTTGGTCAAAATCAACTCGGTTTATTCACTAATCAACAATCACGGATTGAAATGGTCCAATATCTCACTCGAATTATGGAATTAGCCGGTCAACTAGAGGTTCAGTCTCTAGTCTTTGGTTCTCCAAAGAATAGACTAGCGGGATCTTTAACAAAAAAAGAGCAAATGGGTATTGCAGTTCCTTTTTTTCATGAACTTGCTGAGATTGCAATGAGGAATAATGTTACTATGTGTATTGAACCGAATCCTGCTGAGTATGCTTGTGATTTTATTACAAATAGCGATGAGGGAATGTTGTTGGTTAAGGAAGTTAATCATCCTGGTTTTCGACTACATTTAGATGCGGGTGCTTTAAGTATAAATCGCGAGAACATACCAGTTGTAATCGAACAAAGCATTCCATACCTCAACCATTTTCATATCAGTGAGCCATATTTAAATTTGATTGGAGCAGGGAACACTGAACATAAAATAATTTCTGAGGAATTACGCCAAAATGGGTACTCTAAGTGGGTCTCTATTGAAATGAAAAATAACTTAAATGAATTTAGCAATATTGAAAATGTGAAAAATTCTTTAAATTATGCGTTGGAAATATATTCTTCATAAAGGAGAGTCAATTGTGTTATGAATACGGATGGCTGGAAAGTGCCAGCATTTGAGCTTGAGGAATTTAAGCCTAAGAAAAGTAAATATTGCGTATGTATCCCGGTAATAAATGAGGGAGATAAGATTAAGAGGCAGTTAGAGAAATTAAAGCCCTTCTCTTCCGAAATCATTGATCTAATTATTTTAGATGGGGGAAGTACGGACGACTCTTTAAATAGAGAGTTTTTGGTTTCTAATAATGTTCGTGCTTTGTTAACGAAGAAGGACAAAGGGAAATTGAGTGCACAATTAAGAATGGGATTTGCATACTGCTTAAGAGAACAGTATGAAGGCATTATAACAGTGGATGGAAACAATAAAGATAGCGTGGAATCTATCCCGTTATTTATTGAAAAGCTAGAAGAAGGTTACGATTTTGTGCAAGGATCAAGATATGTTCCTGGTGGACAAGAGATTAACACTCCTTTATCCAGAAAGATGGCCATTAAATTGATACATGCACCTTTCATTTCCTTTATGGCTAAATTTCACTATACGGATACTACTAATGGTTTTAGGGGTCATTCAACACGTTTACTATTGGATTCGAATCTACAACCATTTAGAAATATATTCGACACCTATGAACTCTTGGCGTATTTATCTGTCAAGGCACCTAGATTGGGGTATAGAACGATAGAAATTCCTGTTAAAAGGGTTTATCCCAAAGGGAAAGTTCCTACCAAAATTAGCCCTTGGAAAGGAAATATTTTATTAATCAAAATTCTGTTAGACTTATATAAGAAAAAGTATGACGTACAACCAGCACAACTAAACTATAAAAATGCTATAGGAGAGAGGCAATGAAAGGAATAATTCTAGCAGGTGGAACTGGCTCAAGATTGTATCCACTTACCAAAGTCACGAATAAACATCTTCTTCCAGTAGGGAAGTATCCAATGATCTTTCATTCGGTTTATAAACTCAAACAGTCGGGTATTGAAGACATCCTCATAGTAACAGGTAAAGATCACATGGGTGATGTGGTTAACTTACTCGGTAGCGGAAGTGACATGGGGGTTAGCTTTACATACAAGGTCCAAGACGAAGCTGGTGGCATAGCTCAGGCGTTGGATCTTGCTGAGCATTTTGTCGGAGATGACCAGATGGTGGTCATTCTAGGAGACAACGTGTTCGAAGATGATATTTCACCTTTTGTTGAAAACTTCAAAACTCAATCTGCTGGAGCAAAAATTCTAATACAAGAAGTTCATGACCCAACTCGATTTGGTGTTCCCGAAATTGATGGTTCTCGTATTCTATCAATTGAAGAGAAACCTAAAGCTCCTAAGAGTAATTACGCGGTAACTGGAATTTACATGTTTGATCATACCGTATTCGAGATTGTAAAAACATTAAAGCCATCCGATAGAGGAGAATTAGAGATCACAGACGTTAACAATGCATATATTGAAAGAGAACAACTGTCTTTTGATATTCTCCAAGGCTGGTGGACTGATGCAGGTACGCACCCTTCATTAGCACGTGCTAATGAATTGGCTAAAGATATTGTTTTCGGAGAAGAATTCGGCAAGTTGAAATTGTAGGAGGGTACGGAGATGATAATAACCCCTTTAAAATTGCAAGGCGCAAACTTGATTGAGCCAGTGGTTCATGGTGATCATAGAGGTTTTTTCGTTGAGAGTTTCAATGAAGCTGTTTTATTAGATAAAGGAATTAAGCATACATTCGTTCAAGATAATCAGTCATTGTCTGCCCAGTCTGGTGTACTTCGGGGGCTTCATTATCAGTTGAATCCGAAAGCACAGACCAAGTTAATCCGCGTTATTACTGGTGCAATCTACGATGTTATCGTAGATATCCGTAAAGGGTCGCCGACCTTTGGTAAATGGGAGGGTTTCATTCTTAGCGAGCACAATCACCGTCAGCTGTTGGTACCTAAGGGATTTGCTCACGGCTTCTGTACGTTGGTCCCAAACACCCAAGTCTTGTACAAAGTAGACGAATACTATTCCCCGGAGAACGACCGAGGCATATTATGGAGTGACCCGGCACTTGGGATTGATTGGCCTACATCTAATCCGATTTTGTCAGAGAAAGACCAGAAGCATCCTTTGCTTCAAGATGCGGATATTAACTTCGATTTCGAAGTGAAGTAATTAGGAGGTTTCGACTACATGAAATTACTCGTTACCGGCGGTGCCGGATTTATTGGAAGTAACTTTGTCATTTATATGCTTGAGCAGTACCCGGACTATGAGATTATCAACGTAGACGCACTCACATATGCCGGTAATCTGGAAAACTTAAAATCACTTGAAGGCAACAAGCGGCATACCTTTGTCAAAGCAGATATCACTGATGCTAAAGAGATGGACCGCCTCATCGGTCAAGGCGTGGATGTGGTGGTTAACTTTGCTGCCGAATCTCATGTTGATCGCAGTATCCTTGAACCGGATGTTTTTGTGAAGACGAACGTCAATGGCACTCAGGTGTTACTGGATGCATCCAAGAAACACAATATCACCAAATTTGTCCAAGTTTCAACCGACGAGGTGTATGGTTCTCTCGGACCAACAGGTTTGTTTACAGAAGAGACTCCGCTTCAACCAAATAGTCCATACTCTGCCTCCAAGGCAGGAGGAGATCTATTGGTCCGTGCTTATCATGAGACCTTTGGTCTTTCGGTAAATATTACGCGCTGTTCTAACAATTATGGACCATTCCAGTTCCCGGAGAAACTCATTCCACTCATGATCTCGCGTGCGTTGAATGATGAAGCTCTACCCGTATACGGAGACGGGCTGAACATTCGGGATTGGCTGTATGTAGAGGATCACTGCAGTGCCATCGATCTGGTCATTCATCAGGGACGCAATGGAGAGGTGTACAATATTGGTGGCAATAACGAGCGGACTAACGTGCACATCGTGAAAACCATTCTGGAGCAACTCGCCAAGCCCGATTCTTTGATTACGTATGTGCAGGATCGACCTGGACATGATCGCAGATATGGTATCGACCCAACCAAAACGATGACCGAACTCGCCTGGAAGCCAAAGCATAACTTTGAGACGGGAATCAAGGAAACCATCCAGTGGTATCTTGATAATAAGGAATGGTGGACGCGTATCCAATCTGGTGCCTATCAGGATTACTATGCGAAGCAATACGGTTCTCGTTTGGGAGACGCCAAGGCATGAAGGTACTTGTGACTGGGGCCAATGGACAGCTGGGACGGGATATGGTGCTTCTTTTGGAAAAAGAGGGGCATGCCGTCATGGCTTGTGGTCGCGAACAATTGGACATTACGGATCAGTTTCAAAGCAATGATATTATATCGACGTATCATCCAGAGGCGGTCATCCATTGTGCGGCTTATACTGCGGTGGATGCCGCCGAGACGGATGTAGATGGAGCCTACCTAATCAACGCCACAGGAACCCGAAATATTGCGGTAGCTGCTGAGCAAATTGGAGCAAAGCTCATCTATATAAGTACGGATTATGTATTCGATGGAACCTCCGATGTACCTTATCAGGAATATGATAACACCAATCCCCAGAGCGTCTATGGCAAGTCCAAGCGCGCCGGAGAGATGCTGGTACAATCGTTATCTTCCCGATGGTTTATTGTCCGTACTTCGTGGGTGTATGGCGTTTACGGAAATAATTTTGTGAAAACCATGTTGAAGCTTGGTCAGGAGAAGCCCAAGCTTCAAGTGGTACATGACCAGAAGGGTTCACCAACGTATACGGTTGATTTGGCCCATTTTCTGATTGAATTAATGAGTACTGAAAAATACGGTGTCTACCACGCTTCCAACAGTGGGGCATGTACATGGTATGAATTCACTCAAGCGATCTTTGAAGAGGCGAAGAGAATCCCGGATATTGATATCCAGGCTGAGCTTGAGCCCTGTATTACAGATCAGTTTCCTCGTCCTGCCCCGCGCCCGCGAAACTCGGTGATGGACCATTTGTCAATCCGTACCAATGGTTTAAAGGACCTTAGAGCTTGGCGCGAAGGATTACGTGATTTTTTGAAAGAAATACACATAGAGCAAAATTGAGTCATTTAAATCTCCCGCCCAGTAACTTATGAGCGGGAGATTTCGTTTATAATAGAGAAAATCTCTATTAGAGAATGACTTAACGCTATTTAACAATGAGGTGCGACGTGAAACAACCCAAGGTATTAATTATGATGTCCACCTACAATGGTGAGCGCTATATCAATGAACAGATGGACAGCTTGATGGCCCAAGTAAATGTGGAGACTCAAATCTATATAAGAGACGATGGCTCTACAGACGATACAATAGAGAAGTTGAGACCATACGTAGAAGCATATCCGGACCGGATTTATTTTCGTTCAGAGCAGAATCTTGGCGTTATTCGCAGTTTCTTTGAATTAATGCGGTCTTCACCACCTACGTTTGACTATTATGCTTTTTGTGATCAGGATGATGTGTGGGAACAAGATAAGCTCATTCGAGCGGTTACATTGCTTCAGAACAGAAGTACAGCAATTCCATTACTTTATTGTTCTTCAACTCAGATGGTAGATCAGCACTTAACCACTATTGGTGTGTGGCCTAAGGTTCCTCAGAAGCGACTTGAGCTACACAATGCATTAGTGGAAAATTCGTGTGTCGGGTGCACGATGGTTATGAATAGCATTACTTTTAACCAAGTCAGAGCCAGTCTACCGTCCAAAGTAAATCAGGTGATTATGCACGATTGGTGGATTTTTCTGTATGCCTCTACTTTCGGTGAAGTAATCTTTGATGGAATACCAGGTATACAGTATCGGCAGCATCAAGGTAATGTACTTGGTGGGGGGCGTGATGGATGGATTCAGAAATGGCGCAAGCGTGTAAATCGATTTGTGAACGGGAAAAACCATTATATTTTAAGTAAACAGGCTAGACTATTTCTTGCTATGTATGAAGAATTCCTAACCCATACACAAATGGAAGAAATAAGAGACTTGCTTCATTGCTTAGAAAAAGGTGTTATTAATAGAGCTTGGTATGCGTTTAAGACACCTTTTTATAGACAGTCTTTTCTGGATAATATGGTTCTGAAATTTGTTATTATTGCGGGCAAACTCTAAAAATGTCTTCATTGCTTTCTGCCTCCTCTATCCAAAATATGCTATACTCACGTTAAGTGGGTGGTAGCGATGCTATTACTAGGTTTAATCATCATCTATTTTGTTGAATTCAAGATCGATTATTATATAAAGCACTACAAGTCAGGAGTTTTACAAATGACCCAAGTAGCAGAAGCCGCCCAGACGGACGGTTTACAATTAAGAGAATCATCCCAAATGGTCGACGCCAGCATCATCATCGTCAACTACAACACCCGTCAACTCACACTGGACTGCCTTGAGTCCGTCTATGCTTCCCTGTCATCATACAGCTACGAAATCATCGTTGTGGACAACGCATCTCATGATGGCTCTGTGGAAGCGATCCGAGAGGCATACCCAGAAGTTCGATTAATTGCAAATTATGGCAATACAGGTTTCGCCGTTGCAAACAATCAAGGCATGGAAATCTCCAAAGGCCGCTACATCCTTCTGCTCAATTCCGATACCGTGGTTCAACCAGACACGCTACATACCATGATCTACTTCATGGATCGCCATCCTGGGATGGGGGCTTCTGGATGCAAAGTCATCCTTCCGGATGGCTCATTGGACAAAGCGTGCAAGCGGGGATTCCCTACGCCATCGGCATCCTTTTATTACGCATTCGGTATTTCTCGTCTCTTCCCGGATCGGCCGAAGTTCAACCAGTACCAATTGGGACATCTCAGCCCGGATGATGAATATCCGGTAGACTGTCTTGTTGGTGCGTTCATGCTGGTGCGCCGCGAGACGATTGAGCAGGTTGGCGGCTTGGATGAGACGTTTTTTATGTACGGAGAAGATATTGACTGGTGTTATCGCATCAAAGAGGCGGGTTGGGGCATTTTTTATTATCCGCGTACATATATTGTGCACTACAAGGGCGGCAGTGCCCGTCGCAAACCTTTGAAAATTACGTATGAGTTTCATAGAGCGATGTGGGTGTTCCACCGCAAGCACTACGCCAAGAAATACAATCCGTTCACGAATGCAGCCGTGTGGATGGGCATCTCGCTCAAGTTTACGTTGTCCCTGCTGCGCAGCAAGCTGTCTCCTCCTGTTCGCCCAGGGCAGACTGCCACCCGCATGAGAGCGGAGAATGAAGTATCTTCCGAGGTGAACCCATGATTCGGCGTAATCAGCGATTTCTAACCCAACTGTATATTGCGGCTGATTTTGGCGTGATCCAGCTTTCGTTTCTTCTCGCCTGGTGGCTGAAATTTGAGAGTGATCTGTTAACAAACCAGAATCCGCTGCCCATTGAAAAATATATGCTATGGAGCCTCGTTTACGCAGTACTTGCCATTTTGGCAGGACTGATGTCCTCTTTGTATATAGCCAAGCGAAAAAAACGCTTTGTCGATGAACTTTGGAGAATTCTTCAGTCTCATGGCGTGGCCTTCTTCATGCTGCTGAGCCTGATGTTCTTTTTCAAAGAAGTAAACATCTCTCGTGCATATCTCGCCATGTACATGATTGGCAATCTATCCTTCACACTGTTCTACCGTTATATTGTGAAACTGCAATTGAAACGGTTGCGTAAAAAAGGATTTAACCGCCAGTTCGTACTGATTCTCGGTGCTGGCTCACTAGGAAAACGCTTCTATGACAACCTAAGAAACTACCCTGAGCTTGGATACGAAGTGACTGGATTCCTGGATGACTACCGTCACTGGGATGAGACAGAACTGGCGAGATACAAACCCATCCTTGGGCGAATCGATGAACTGGAAGAGTTCTTATCAACCCATCTTGTTGACGAAGTCATTTTGGCACTGCCACTTGATGCTCATGACAAGTATTCGCATATTATTAATGTGTGTGAAAAGGCGGGGGTACGGACGCTGATTATTCCAGACTTTTTTGATTATCTTCCGGCCCGTCCTCATTTCGACAATTTTGCAGGGATGCCGATGATTAACGTTCGTGATATTCCACTGGATATAGCAGTAAACCGACTGATGAAGCGTGCGTTCGACATTCTGTTTTCTCTCGTCGCAATCATCCTGACGTCTCCAGTAATGGCCATTGTGGCAATAGGTGTACGAGTGACATCGCCTGGACCGGTCATTTTTAAACAAGAACGTGTTGGACTTAACCGACGCAACTTCATGATGTATAAATTTCGCTCCATGAAAGTTATCCCTGAAGGCGCAATGGACACCGGTTGGTCAACGAAGAATGATCCGCGTCGTACGACCTTTGGCACATTTATAAGACGCACCAGCCTGGATGAATTGCCTCAATTTTTCAATGTGCTGCTAGGTCACATGAGCGTAGTTGGCCCAAGGCCAGAACGCCCATACTATGTGAATCAATTCCGGGATGAAATTCCGAAATATATGATTAAACATCACGTCCGCCCCGGAATTACAGGTTTGGCGCAAAGTAAAGGACTACGAGGAGATACGTCGATCGAGGATCGAATTGAACAGGACATTTTTTACATTGAAAACTGGTCTTTATTATTTGATATCAAAATTATATGGCAAACCATTCGAAATGGCCTCAAGAATGCTTATTAGGCTTGAAGCGCTAGATTGTCCACCAGTGTGAATATCAAATCATTCCACCATTTAACAGCCGCCTTCGGGCGGCTTTTTGTTTTACACCTCTCCAATCAGGGTAGTTAGCTATCAAAAAGGAAAAACCGCACATGCTTCGTCATATCATGATAATCATACTCTTTTCCTTCCCTACCACCCTGATAAGGATGTGAACGCTATATGAAACGAATTGCCGCCGTCATTACACTACTCATCGTAACCGTGGGCACACTCTTTTTTGCCTATGACAGTCAGAGCGAGGAGCAACACGATGGGTTTACGGCCTATCGACTGATTGCTCATGCCATGGGCAGTATCCGTGAGCAGCCTTACACCAACGCCTATGAGGCGATGATTGCCAATTATGAGAAGGGCACACGTGTGTTTGAGATTGACTTTATGCTGACCTCGGACCGCAAAGCAGTAGCCAGACATGAATGGACCGCGAATATGAGCAAAATGCTGGGACAGGACGAGGAGTTACCCGAAGACAAACAGGCTGGGGCATTGACACATGATGAATTTATGAATACGCCCATTCTGGGCATGTACCAACCTATGGATGCCGACGGCATTATGGATGTATTGGCCAAGTACCCGGATATGTATATCGTGACCGATACAAAAGAACAGAAGGACGAGGATATTCAGCAGGTGCTAAAATCACTCGTGGACGCAGCCAAGAAACATGACTCTTCAATCCTTAATCGGGTTGTAGTTCAGATCTATAACGAGCCGATGCTCGAAACCGTGAAAGAAATCTACGCGTTTCCTTCTATTATCTATACCCTTTATGCTACGCAGGATACTGAAGCCCAGGTGGTTGATTTTGTACAAAAGAATGACATCGATGCCGTAACCATGCCGGAATATAAAGTAAATCAGAATTTCGTTGCCAAGCTGAAGCAGGCTGGAGCCGTCACCTACGTGCATACCATTAATGACACCGATCAGGTAGCAAACTATGAGAAATGGGGCGTGTACGGCGTGTATTCGGATGTATTAACCGAGCAGGAACTGGATGAGATGGACACACGTTTTGCCTGGAAGCCTTGAGTATTAAATGTTGATTCAAAGGATGCAGTGTTCCTACTTGAGACTTTGGATCCAACCCTACTTAAGATATTGATGTTCGAACTGGCACTAGGCGCTGGCTTAAATTCTGTAGCATCACATCCCTACCATCTAAAATTACAGGCTTCTCCTGCAATTCCAGGGAAAAGTCTGTGATTTTTTGTTCCCCTTTTTATACGAACATTGACACTCACTCCCTGCTGACTTAGACTTAGTTTACAAGCTTTTTAGGATGCAGAAGAACCTCTGGAGGAATGTTCGTTGATAGACATGATTAAGCAGTGGAGACATGTATTTAAGCTAGACCCGGACCGGGAAATATCGGATGAAGCACTCGACCTAATCTGTATGTCGGGAACCGATGCCATTATTGTTGGTGGGTCTTCGGGAATTACCTATGAAAACACGGTTGACCTGATGTCCAGAATACGTCGCTACGAGCTACCCTGCGTGCTTGAAGTATCCGAGCTGGAGGCAGTTGTGCCTGGTTTTGACGGATATCTGATTCCGATGGTGCTGAATGCAACGGATAGCAAATGGATGATCGGACAGCACCAGCAAGCCATCGAGCGTTACGGTTATCTGATTCCATGGGATCTGCTTATTGCAGAAGGCTATATTGTTCTTAATGCCGACTCCACTGTTGCCCGAATGACCGGAGCGGATACGGAATTAACAACGGATGCTGCGGTTGCTTACGCCCAGGCTGCGGAACGTCTGCTTAACCTGCCTATCGTATACATGGAGTATAGTGGGACGTTTGGTGATATGGAGCTGGTTGGAGAGACGCATAGACAACTCACCAAGGCGCATCTCATCTATGGCGGCGGGATTGATAGTCCGGAGAAAGCTGGACAAGCTGCTCAGGTCGCAGACACCGTAGTGGTTGGCAACATTGTGTACAGTGATTTGCACAAGGCGTTGGAGACGGTCCAAGCTGTGAAACAATCCGTTTAATCGGTTTAGTTTACCATTCCCCCAATTTCCCCTCCTGATCTGTTAAAATAGAACTTTGACCTTACTAATTAAACAAGTTGTATAAACGTAATGTTGTTTACACTACAACGGAGACAGCAGGACCAATCTGAAGAAGCGAAGCGTTCGCCTTTATCACCGAATTTTCACCTTTGAAAAGGTGAATCAAAAAATTTGGGGATAACAGCGATCGAAAGATGGTGCTGCAGTCGGAGTCCGAGTGTAACCTTCATTGGTTTTATCGATCAACCAACGAAAGGAGCATGCATGCATGCAACCTGTAAATATACATGATGCCGTTGCACGGCTTAACACCCCCCAACGGCAAGCCGTCGAGGCGACGGATGGACCGCTATTGATAATGGCCGGAGCGGGCAGTGGTAAGACCCGGGTGCTCACCCACCGGATTGCCTATCTTATTGCAACACGGAAAGCACCCCCGTGGGGCATTTTGGCTATTACGTTTACGAACAAAGCAGCACGCGAGATGCAAGACCGGGTATCCCAACTGGTTGGCGGCTCTCAGGGGCGTGACATTTGGGTATCAACGTTCCACTCCATGTGCGTGCGTATTCTGCGCCGTGACATTGAACGCATTGGCTTCACCTCCAATTTCAGCATTTTGGACTCATCTGATCAGTTATCTGTCATTCGTAGTTGTATGAAGGACCAGAACATCGACACCAAGAAATTTGAACCAAAAGCTGTTCAGTCGATGATGAGCACCGCGAAGAATGAATTGATCAGTCCGGAGCAATATGAGAAGCAGGCTGCTGACTATTTTGAAGGCATTGTGGCGAAAGTGTATAAGATGTACCAGAAACGGCTCAGAGCCAACAACTCGCTCGACTTTGACGATCTCATCATGGCGACTATTCAACTTTTCAAAGAAGTACCGGAAGTTCTCGACTTTTACCAAAAGAAATTCCAGTACATTCACGTGGATGAGTATCAGGATACAAACCGTGCACAGTACATGCTTTGCCGCATGCTTGCTGACAGTCACCACCGCATTTGCGTCGTAGGGGATAGTGACCAATCAATCTATCGCTGGCGTGGAGCGGATATTAGCAACATCCTGAATTTTGAGAAAGACTACCCTGAAGCCAATACGATTTTGCTCGAGCAGAACTATCGTTCCACTTCGAATATCCTGAATGCAGCGAATGAGGTAATCGGCCTGAATACTGGGCGCAAACCGAAGAAACTGTGGACGGACAAAGAGGGTGGCTCGAAGATCAAGGTGTACCGTGCGGACTCCGAACATGATGAGGGGTATTTTGTAACTTCCGAGATTAGTAAAAATGTGAAGAACGGCAAATCCTATCAGAACCATGCTATTTTGTACCGTACCAATGCCCAGTCCCGGGTTATAGAGGAAATTTTGATCAAGTCTGATATTCCGTATCAGATCGTTGGCGGCATCAAGTTCTATGATCGTAAAGAGATCAAGGACATTCTGGCGTATCTGCGTCTGCTTTCCAACCCTGATGATGATATCAGCCTTACCCGGATTATTAATGTACCAAAACGCAGCATTGGTGATACAACCGTAGCGAAGCTGGCAGCTGCAGCAGGAGAACGGGGGATTTCAATATACCGTGTGCTTCAGGTCGTGGACGATCTTGGTTTTGCCGGTCGAACGCGGAATGCGCTGGTGGAGTTCTATGACATGATCGCCGCGCTGCATCAGATGGTAGAGTATCTGTCTGTGACCGAATTGACCGAGAAGATTCTCGAAATGAGCCAGTACCGACTAGAGATGCAAAATGAAAACACACTGGAATCCCGTGCACGGCTCGAGAACATTGATGAGTTCCTGTCCGTTACCATGGAATTTGAGAAAAATAATGAAGACAAAACGCTCGTTTCGTTCCTCACCGATCTCGCACTGATTGCGGATATCGACAGCATGAACGATGATGAAGAGGATCAGAGTGATGCAGTTACCCTGATGACGATGCACAGTGCCAAAGGTCTGGAATTCCCTGTCGTCTTTATCGTTGGTATGGAGGAAGGAGTTTTCCCGCACAGCCGGGCCTTTATGGATAACGAGGAGCTGGAGGAAGAACGCAGACTGGCTTATGTGGGCATTACGCGTGCGGAAGAACAACTCTTCCTGTCTTGCGCGCAAATGCGGACCTTGTTCGGACGCACAACGGCGAACCCGCCTTCACGCTTCCTGGACGAAATTCCGGATGAGCTAAAAGAAGATACCTCCATCGCTCGTGACCGCTATCGTCGTGGTAGCAGCGCAGGTGGATCATATGGTGGCCGTGGGCTTGGTGCCAGTGGAGGGAGCAATTTTGGTGGCGGAGCAAGCAAGCTGTTTGATCGTCAGAGCCAAAGTGGTTCTTCCGCTTCGTCAGTTACTTCCTCACGAGTTACCATGAGTACGTCGTCCAGCACATCCAGCACGCCTGCCCCGTCGTCAGCATCTAAACCGGTCGCTGCCGGAGCTGGTTCTGATGGTTTCAAAGCCGGAGATAAAGTACAACACGGCAAATGGGGAACAGGTACCATTGTTGGGGTGAAAGGCACAGGTAATGACACAGAGCTTCAGATCGCATTCCCGGCCCCGGTTGGCCTAAAACGTCTGCTTGCAGGCTTTGCTCCCATTACCAAAGTGGAATAGATTAAGAACGAAACTTCAATAAATGCACAATAACTAAGAGGGCAGAAATAACTTGAAGAAGCGGAGCTGAAAGCTTTCCTAAGGAAAGCTGCTTCGTAAGCATCCACTCGCCTTTATCCCCGGATTTCCCCCTTTATAACGAATTAAAGAAATTTGGGGATAACAGCGATCGGAGAGTTGTTCTGCCATCTTAGTTCAAGTGCAAATTTGAGTGTTCTTTCTACATAGATCCAAATTATAATAACGGAGGGATAGCCCTGTATGGACCCGATGCACCGGATGGAGCAACTCGTTACCGAGCTGAACCAGCATAATTATCAGTACTACACGATGGATCAGCCGCAGATCAGTGATAAGGAGTATGATCTTCTGTATGACGAACTGGTTACGCTGGAACAGGAGAGTGGCATGGTTTTGCCTGATTCTCCGACACAGCGTGTGGGTGGTGAACTGCTCAAAGGGTTTACACCGCATCGCCATTTATCCTCATTGTGGAGCTTGGACAAAGCCCAGAATATAGAGCAGCTGCGAAACTGGAATACTCGTGTGCTCAAGCTGGTCAATGACTTCAATACCAAAAATCCAGACAATCCGTTGCCCGAACCTGGCTATGTAATCGAACTGAAGTTTGACGGTCTGACCCTGAATCTAACGTACTCAAACGGTGAGTTGGTTCAAGCCTCTACGCGTGGAAACGGAACCGTAGGCGAGGGCATTTTGGCTCAGGTTAGAACGATTAAGTCTGTCCCGCTCAAAATCCCGTATACAGGCGGCACGATTGAAGTCCAGGGTGAAGGCATCATGAACCTGTCTGTATTGAATCGATATAATGAAACGGCAGCAGAACCGCTCAAAAATGCCCGGAATGCCGCAGCAGGAGCGCTGCGCAACCTGAATCCGAAGACTACCGCAGAGCGGCGGTTGAACGCCTATTTCTATAATGTAGGTTATTCGGATGATATTCAGTTTGCCAACCATCAGGAGATGATGGATTTTCTCCGTGAGAATCGATTCAAAGTCAATCCATCCATTACGTATTTCCATGAGTTTGATGATGTGATGGAGCAATTGGCTGCGATACAAGAGAGCCGTGGTCAACTGGACTACCTGATCGATGGAGCTGTTATTAAAATCACAGACATGCGCACCCGTGAGGCATTGGGTTACACGGATAAATTCCCTCGTTGGGCGGTAGCGTATAAGTTCGAGGCGGAAGAGACTACGACCGTTCTGAACTCTGTTGTCTGGAATGTGGGCCGTACCGGCAAAGTAACTCCGCTTGCTCGAGTTGAACCGGTTGAGTTAGCTGGGGTGACGGTACAGAACTGCACATTGAATAACGTAGGTGACATTGAGCGGAAAAATCTGAAGTTTGCCTTGGGTACACGGGTCTTTATCCGTCGGTCCAACGATGTCATTCCTGAGATACTGGGTAAAGTGACTGAAGAGAGTGATGGCGAGGAAATTGTGTTCCCTGAGCAATGTCCGGCATGTGGATTCCCACTGGAACAGCGTGGAGCGCATTTATTCTGTAACAACAAGCTGGCGTGCAAGCCGCAGACGGTGGCCCGTATTTCTCATTTTGCTTCCCGTGATGCAATGGACATCGAGACATTCAGCGAGAAAACGGCGATTCAGCTGTACGATGAATTGAACGTGCGTGAGCCCGCTGACCTGTATACATTGCAATTCGATGATTTGGTGAAACTGGAGCGGTTTGGTGAAAAGAAAGCGAACAACCTTATTGCTGCCCTGGAGCAGAGTAAGGATCGTGACCTCGCTTCGTTCCTATATTCACTGGGTATTCCGAATACAGGTAAATCGACTACACGTATGCTGGCTGACCATTACCGCGACCTACATGCCATTATGAATGCAACGGCAGAGGAACTCGTTGAACTACCTGATGTTGGCGGCATTGTAGCTGAGAGCATTGTGAATTTCTTTGCAGACCCGTTTACACAGGCAGCTATCGAGAAGATGCTGAATTTGGGTGTGAAAGCTCAGGCGCCTGAGGCACCTGTAGCGATTGTGGAAGATTCCTTCTTCAGTGGCAAAACGGTCGTGCTGACCGGAACGCTGCATCAACTCACGCGGGAAGAGGCAACGCAACGATTGGAAGCACTTGGAGCGAAGGTAACGGGTAGTGTCTCCAAAAAGACAGACCTCGTTATTGCCGGAGAGAAGGCAGGTTCTAAACTGACCAAAGCTCATGATCTCGGTATTCCTACCATTGAGGATGAGGACGAACTTGTACGTCTTTTGAATCAACAGGGATAGATTCTGAATGTGAGTAGGCTTTGATTAAATCGCAGCGTAACTCGAATAAGTAATAGATAACTTAAAGACCCCTGTACCACGAATAAGTGGAACGGGGGTCTTTGGTTTGCACATTTATTTAAACTCAACTGTATCTCGGCAGTAACTCCAATCAGGAACGTGCCTGTGAAGCACCAGAAAGCCATGCATCCTTGTCGTATCCTCTTTCTTCCCAGTAGCCGATATGTTCGCTTTCGATCAGTTCAATACGATTCAGCCACTTGACGGACTTATAGGCATACATCTGGGGAATGACCAATCGTACCGGACCGCCCAGATCTGCTGGAATCGGTTTGCCATCATGCATGACAGCTACCATAATATCCTCCATTTGTGCCTGATCCATCGTTATCGCATCTGTATATACACCGTCTCCTGAGTAGAACTTCACGCTGTGCGCTTCGGGTTTTACTCCGGCTTGGGTCAATAGTTGCTTAAGAGATATGCCTTCCCAGGTGTTCTTATAAACAGACCAGCCTGTTACGCAGTGAAAGTCACTGACCTGAACGGTACGAGCAAGCTTCACGAATTGCTCCCAGTTCCATACTTGCGCCCGTTCAACAAGCCCATCTATCCGGAATGACCAGTTTGCATTGGAAAAGGAAGGTATCGGTGTTACCGTGTATACGCGAAAATGACCTTCAGCCCCGCCTCCGACGGGAGGGGAGGAAGCGGGCAGTGCTTGTGGTAAGGGCACCATGTGATTGGGGTCGTTCTCCAGCATGCTATCAATACTGTTGTCTATATTGAGGTTTCGTCCAACCCATGATATAAAAGTTGGCCCCAAAGTCACAGCTAAACCCACTCCTACAGCAGACCGGATAAATGCCCGCCGTGTATACACAGGTTGAGGTTTCTCTGGTTGATGGAGAGGACTCTCCTTAATGGTACGTATAGATTCGGTAGAAACTATCGCTGCGGGCGTCGTATTTTCTTCAGGAGCAGCACCTGGATTCGCCACATTCTTACCCTCTGCTACAACTGTCGTTGCTTTTACTGCACGGCGTGCAGGATCTTTTAACCATCTCGTTCGCGTGATGGAGTGGTAGATAATATAAGGCAGGCCCACCCAAGTCAGCAAATCATGAACCAGAAGCGCGCCATTCGACCATCTTGGCCCAGCGAGTTTGAACTGCCATAACACTAGACCTGATAACAGCCACCCTACAAGCAATGCAAGAACAACGATTGTATTTGCTCTCTGCCAAGGCCTATTACGAAGTTGTTTCCAGTGCTTTCCGGCCAAAAGTAAGTAATACACCACGGGTGCAAGCATAGCTAGACCGACGATAATATGTAGCCACTTTAACCATACGCGTCCAATCCCGAGTAACTCACGCCAGAATCCACCGACCAACATAAGACCTGATACCGCGAGGATGACAACAATCCAGGCATTCCAGGCATGAATGGAAACGAGCTTTTTACCATAACCCTTTCGAATGTTCTTTAGCCATTGCTTCATATGCGTTCACCCCATATAGGTTATTCATCAGAGCATCTTCGATATAAATGAAGCCAATTGTGATTAGAGAGCGGGTTCTGAATTTAGTATTATTGAGTACTGTGTCAGTGACTACTTGAAAGGGAGTATCATATTCATTCCTTATTCTATATTATATATACCTTATTATAGAGCGTTTGGATCACTTGCATCAAAAGTGTAGGGGATGACACTTCTTATATAAAAGTATCCTCTAAATGGTTATCTATTACTATTTGTTCACAAGTAGATGCACCCATCTGTTTTATAAATAGAATTCATTTATTCAGTAACCCGAAGTATCTGTATGTAAATAGAGTTGTTCCTTCTGCATTCATATAATCTGTCGATTGATGTAGTTGAGAGTCTCCTTAGTTAGAGGGATTGTGGATTATAAAGTATTTATATAAAGCTTAATAAAAAGTGCTTGCTAAATATATTAGATCATGATATATTATTTCTTGTCGCCTCAAACGAATGATTGTCGAAACGCTTTGAACGCTGACGAAAAAAAAGAGTTGACAGTTAGTCAGTCAACATGATAAGATAAGATTCCTGTCCGGTTGACAAGCATTAACACAAACGGACAACAAGTTCCTTGAAAACTGAACAAATGGATAGTAACTTTTGATTCATAATGAATCGTCAGTTTCAAAATGAGCTTATCGCTC
>NZ_JAAIFP010000021.1:0-11091 GCF_010747435.1 Paenibacillus sp. ALJ109b | reverse complement strand
TCCCTGGGTACCGTTAACCGCACGTTCCACTTTTCCGTACATCGCCAGCGTAATCGCGTCGAGCAAAGAAGATTTCCCACTGCCTGTAGGACCAAAAATGCCGAACAGTCCCGTTTCTGTCAATACGGTAAAATCAATCTCCTGAGTCTCCCGATAACTTTGCAGACCTGCAACTTTCAATAAAATCGGCTTCAATTTCCCTCGACCTCCTCACGCATACCCGGCTCGTCCTCATCGACGAGTTCCAGGAACAGTTGAACCAGACTGTCTTCAGGTAATGCCCCACCTGTCTGACGCTGATAAAATTTGCGGAAAAGCTCATGTACGGGAAGCTCGGATCGTTGCTCCAAAAGCCCTGCGGCTGCCATCTCGGGGTACACCGGACGGATATGGATGATCCCGTCATGCGACTTACGAAGCTGCTGGATTTCTTTCAGAGACATTGCGTCATCCAGCCATACTTCCATATCAATAAAAGCCTGAGGATCACGCCCTTCATCCAGCCAACGATAAACCTCAGCCAGACCGCCACGCGCCTTCCAACGCACAAGTGGACGTCCAGAGGTCAACAGCACTTCTTCCACGTTTGCGGCACCCCCCGGTGCCAGATCAACCATGGTGACGGACTTACTCTGCCCCGCTTCGGAGAAACTGTAGGCCAGTGGAGAGCCACTATATCGAATCACACCGTCCCCTTTAACTGCCTGCGCACGATGAAGATGCCCCAGTGCTGTATATTGCGCACCTGTTGACAATGCAGAAGGGTCAACCGTATAGGCCCCCCCTACCTGAATGGGACGTTCCGAATCACTTTCCACTCCGCCCAGAACATAAATATGACTCATCGCCAAATTCACCGTATCCGGACGAAAGGAAGCAGCCAGACGCTGCATTAACATGCCAACCCGGCGGCTGTATGCCTGGCGAAGTACATTCTCGTCCCCATCCGTTGTCAGTAATTCGTTCAGTCGCGCTTCCGAGGGATATGGCAATGCAGCAATCTGCGTAGTCTCTCCAGTTCGCTTTGCATGGATAGTAACTGCTTCTGAAGTAGGCATACCTACAAGTGTAATTCCCTGTCTGTTCACAAGCGGGGTCACCGAAGCCACTCGCTCTGGCTGATCATGGTTCCCGGCAATTACCACAAGTGGTCTTCCTTGTTCTGTCAGACGCGCCGCAGCCTCATAAAAAAGCTGTTCCGCCGATGCAGGCGGATTTACAGAATCATACACGTCTCCAGCCATCAATATGGCATCTGCCTGCTGCTCATCCGCGAGTCTAACAAGCTCATCCACAAAATCCTCCTGCTCTCGCAGCCGGCTCCGTCCCTCCAGCGTTTTCCCCAGATGCCAGTCCCCTGTGTGCAAAATACGCATCGTCCGTTCAACCCCTCTCTCATGCAAAATCCGATGATACAAATTCCATCCGGCCGTTTTAAAATTTCACTTTATAATTTCACAGCAATTCCGCCATCAAAAAAGTACAACCACTTCCGGTCGACTTTCCGACCCAGAATATCTTCAATAGCCCGGCCATACAGCTCCAGCTGGAAACGATAGTTTTCCGTCAGTTTGTCCAGTCCACCGCGATGCTCCAACACCCGATCTGTCTTGTAATCTAGCAAAACAAGCTCGCCATCCACCTCATACAGGCAGTCAATAATCCCCTGTACTAGCACCGTCTCATTTTCTAGTGATGCCTGCATCTTACCGTCTTCCTCCAACGTTTGCATCCCTGCATCTGGTGACAGACTATGAAGCCATTCGGCAGGTGAATGATGTGCCGGAAGTCCATAAATAAATGGGATCTCCCGTTTCACCCACTGCGCACGCAACAATTCTGTCCCAGGTTCTGTATTGAAGAATTCGGCCAGTTGATCAGACTCAATAACCTCTGCTTGATGGGGGAGCAAAATCTGGAGCTCAACTAACCGCAAAAGTGTCTGCTCAACGATTCGCGAATCAACGGGTGAGCCATCTACAGGAAGATGCTGCATCAACGTATGATATACCGTCCCCCGCTCGGCTCCAGTCAATTGTTTCTCCTCCATGAATTTGGGACGACGTAGATGCAATTTAAAGGACGAGCTTCCATCCTTCACTTCACGGCCCTCATAATCCACAGAAGCCTCAGATTGTTCTTCAACTTCCTCCACCATCTGTAAGGACTCATGGTCTTGCATGGCTAGCAATGTTTTTAGTTCGGTAACCGATGTACTGGCAGCTACTTGCGTTGCTGCTTGATGAGGATACGTCCATGAAAGCCGTTTATCAACTTCACGAAGCAGCTGTATACCCTCTTGCTCACCTATTGTAAATACATCTTCCTCACTGATATCTCGTGGTGTTGCATCTTGTGTATCCTCGATCATCTCATCTTCAGTGGAGGAAGGAAACAGCTCCACAGGCTGAACTGCTTTTAGGGCAGCAATTCGATGTTTCCGCACTTCTGTCATGCCGTCTTCTTCACCAAGTGTCTGATCCACAAATATTTCCCTGGATACTTGATCAGCAGAAATGACGGAAATACTCCAGCGTGATTCATCATCCACAAGACAGGCAGCATATGAATCAGCGCCTCCCGCAAGTTCACGCAGCAAAGATGCGTCTGGATGTCTCATCAGAGACGGACCGATCCAGTCCAAATAACTACGTCCTGCTGCAAGCAGATAGTCAGGCAATACCCGTTCCGGACTGTCTTTAATCTGAGACCATGCCACTGCCTTTTTAACAACATCTTTCACCGTACCAACCAAAATCATTTTCTCTTTTGGGCGGGTCAAAGCCACATAGAGCACCCGCATCTCTTCGGCAAGCAGCTCAAACTGGGCACGACGACGAATCGCCAGATTCGCCAAGGTTGGATAGGCAACCCGATTCTCACGATCAACAAACCTTGGGCCAAACCCCAGCTCCTTATGCATCAGAAACGGCGAATTCAGATCCTGCTGATTGAACATTTTGGATATGCCCCCGACAAAAACAATAGGGAATTCCAAGCCTTTACTCCGGTGGATCGTCATGATGCGTACCGCATTGTCCTGCTCACCAGAACCACTTGCTACGGTGCCAAGATCTCCCCCGTTCTCACGTAGTCTGGATACATAGGTCAGGAAGCGGAACAACCCACGATTAGCCGTTGCCTCCTCATATTGCCGAGCGCGATCATACAGAGCCTTCAAATTACTTTGACGCTGCATGCCTCCAGGTAGGCCGCCAACCCAGTCCAGATAACCCGTTTCCCGGTACATGCGCCAAATGAGTTCACTCAGGCTGCCTTGTCTGGCTTCAAGCCGCCACTGTTCCAACTGACGCATAAAGCGAATTAACTTTTGTTGCAGTTCCGTGCTGGTACCGTTGTCCCTATCCGCATCATCGCTTATACGTCCACCCATACTTGCATCTATTCCAGCATCCAGAACCTCATCTGTATCTGCCTGTACAGAGGATTCATATATGCCTTCGATAACGTCTGCCTCGGCGGATACTGCCGATTCCCGCTGCCCCTGTTCCATTTCTGACCAGGCTTCCGGCCATTGCAGCTGGATTGCAGATGAATCCGGATTCGAAACTTTCTCACCAGACTGCCCGAAAACATTCAACGAACTAGTGAATGCTCCTGTAGCTGATACAACAGCATCATAGAAAGACTGTCGCTTGTCCCCAAGGCGAATCTGAGCCAGTTCCTCTTCATCCAATCCGACAATCGGCGAACGAAGCACGGAAGCAAGCGGGATATCCTGCCTTGGATTATCCACAATCTGCAGCAATGACAACATCACTTCCACTTCCGTCGCCTGGAAATACCCTTTGCTTTGCTCCCCTCCGGCAGGAATACCCTGCTGTCTGAATTCCTCAATCATGAGTGGAGCCCACATCAGGGCAGAACGAAGCAAAATAACTATGTCTCCGTAACGCGCAGGTCGCATGGATTTGAGGGCTTTATCATAAACGTTAAGGGCTGGTTTATCCGTATCTCCCACCATTTCACGAATACGTCGCGCCATGGCCCGAGCCTCCAGCTGGGCGGTTTCGAGCTCGGCACTCTCCAGCTCGGCAGAAGGCAGAGCATCCCCATTCTCGTCCGTGCTTTCCGTCAGATCAGGTCCTCCGCCTTGACGATCAATCAACATAAGTTCAGGTGTGTATACCTCATCTCCAAGCGTCTCTGCCGGGAAAGTAGCCCCATAAGCGAGCTGCGCCCGTTCATCATAGGCAATCTCAGCTACCCCTTCATTCATGAGCTGCTTGAATAACATATTGACCGAATGGACTACTTCTGCACGACTGCGGAAGTTACGCGCAAGATCAATACGTCTTCCTGCATGCAATGACTCTTTCTCTCCGTCCACTTCCATATCCGAATTCGCTGCGTATTGACGATACTTGTTCAGAAACAGACCGGGTTCAGCCAGACGAAAACGGTAAATACTCTGTTTTACATCACCAACCATGAATCGATTTCCTGGATTTTCTCTGGAAATCAGTCTGACGATATCTTCCTGCACCGTATTTGTATCCTGATATTCATCCAGCAGCACTTCATCGAAACGTGCCCGATATTCCATTGCTGCATCCGAAGGCATGGATAGCTCAGGGGTTGAATCCTCATGGCGCAAAATATGAAGACAGTAATGCTCCAGGTCACTGAAATCAACCTGACCGCGCTCCTGCTTGGCCTGTCGATATCGCTCTCCAAATGCACTGACCAGCTTGGACAGTTCCTGCATTAGTGGTGCCGCCTGCTCCAGCTCCTGCCAGAAAGAAAACGCACTTCTTCCAAACAATGACCCTTTCAGATCCGTCACGGCTTTTTTCGCAGCCTCACGCAGTTCCTTGACCTGTTCTTGTAACCCCGGGTCCGTCTGGTCCTTTTTGCAAGGCTTCAGCTTGCCAAAAGATGCTGGCTGAAACACTTCAGGCAATCTTTCCCACGGCATGACCTCAACAGCTGACAGAAGCTCTTCGACCATTGCCAAATCTTCTTTTAATGTATCTGCATAAGGTTTCGGACCTTCCGGCTGCATAGATATGCTGATTCCTTGACGCAGCAGACCAGCCGCACCACTTAGGGCAAGAGCCGCATCACGTAAAATACTCTGAACCCATGCAGAATGCCCAAGTGCCTCGACACTTTCCACCTGAAAAGCAGATGCCATCTCCGCAAGCCAATGATCCGGCCAGGAATGACTGCGTGAGAAATCATACAAACGCTGCACAAGTCGATGCATGGCATCATCGTTTCGTTCTCCACTGAACCAATCCACCAATTCGCGGAATGTACTTCCTTCGTCTTCTTCCCCATACTTTTCTTCAAACAACTGCTCCAACAATTCCTGCCGCATAATCTCGGCTTCATTTTCATTCAAAATCCGGAAAGCCGGGTTTAGCGGAATTTGCTGATAATAACGACGAATGACCTCCATACAGAATGAATGCAGTGTTGTAATGGATGCCCGCCCAAGTAGTGAAAGTTGTTTGCGCAAATGTTCTTCGGCAGGTTGCTCTTCAAGTGCACGTTCCAGTGCTTCCCGTATCCGCTGCTTCATCTCGGCCGCAGCAGCTTTCGTAAATGTTGCAACCAGCAAACGATCTACGCTGAATCCGCGGGAAGGGTCTGCAATCTTACGAATAATCCGTTCAACCAATACGGCCGTCTTCCCGGAACCCGCTGCAGCAGCAACCAGGATGTCTTCCCCACTCTGTGAGATGGCACTCCATTGGTCATCGCTCCAGAAGCTTCCCTCCGGTTTTGGCATAATCGTCATGATGTTTCCCCTCCTTTGTCATGAGACAGCATGTCCCAGATTTGCTGTTTGCCCGGTTTGGACAACAGATTATATTCATTGCCTTCGATATTTTCATCAAATTGACAGACTGGCTTGTACGGACAGAAGGTGCATGCAACCTCCTGCTGGATACGGTAAGGTTCAATTGCCACATCCCCGTCCGTAATCCGGGTGCCAATCTCACGTATATTGCTACGAACTGAAGCAAGCAAGGTATCCCATTGTTCTGGCGTAGCTACAGCAGCGCTGCTATAAAAGCTGCCATCTGCCTTAAGCGCAACCGGAATAATGGCTGAATAGCCTTTGTCCAGGGTATTGTCCATTTGGGCGATCGCATCCCGGTCCGCCAGCAGCAAGCCTTTCATTTTGAACCGTTTCAGCAGTTCTTGTCCTGCCTGCTCAGAAGTCATGCCATTTGCGGATTGAAGCAACGGATTATGCACATGGAAATAGAGTGTTCCTCCAGGCATCGCCGATTCTCCAAGCCATTCCTCGGCAGCACTAAGCAGCACCTCCAGGTACGTGAGCATCTGCAATGACAGGCCATAATACACCTCATGCAGTTTGAGATCGGTCTGGCTCGATTTGTAATCAATGACCCGAAGCAGCAAGCCGTTCTCTCCTTCAGCCACATCCACACGGTCGATACGCCCGACAATCTCCATCACACAGCCATTTTCCAATTCAAAACGAAGCGGTGGCAGGGGTTTACCTGGTCCAAAATCAAGCTCCAGCCCAATCGGTTCAAAGCTTCCCCGTCTGGACTGTTCACCTAGAATAACCGAAGCCCGGCTAACGATATCCTTCAGCTTCCGGAAGATGTAACCATACCGTTTCGTGCTAAGCAAAATCTCTCCCTGCAACTGTGGTGCAATCTGCTCCACGGTGTGCTCCGCTTCCTTCCGACATTCATCCGGAGACAGACTGCCCCAACTGCGATTCTGCTCACGCAAACGTATGGCAAGCTGACTCAAGGCAGCATGGAACAATTGTCCAATATCAGGGGCTTGCAAGCGGTACAACTGGCGCTCTTTCAATCGCAGCCCATGGGATGCAAAATGGGAAAACGCACACGCCACAAAACGCTCCATTCTGGAGACACTGGTCCTTACCTCTGTACCATATAATCTACGGCTCGTAGCCGTACGCAGAGGTAACGCCCGATTGCGATAAAAGACCGATCCAAGCAATTGTTTTAGCTGAGGTCTGCTCGTCTCCCTAGAGACATGCCAGTTATAGATCGCCCACCACATTTCAGGAATATCTTCTCCACGGCGCCATCTGCGCAATTGTCCGATGAGATAAGAGAGGCTCTGACCAGGATGGTTAACATAAGACCAGTGTATCTCTTCAGCATCGGTAACTGGCGGCTGGGCAAGCAATGGCTGCTCATGCAGACCGAACATCTTCCGTACATGTCGTACAATTTCCGAGGGCAGTAATGTCTTCCCTTCATCATCTGCAACGGGATAACTCAGCCATAACTGCTTGCTCGCCGCTGTCAGGGCTGTATAGATCAGAAAGCGTTCATCCAGCATTTGTCTTGTTGCTCCTGGCCCAAGTCCCAGTCCTCTCTCTGTCAATAACAGCCGTTCCTGCTCAGTTAATACACCATCATCCTGAGGCACAACAGGCAGTTCACCATCTACTGCACCCAGAATAAATACGTACTTGATACCCTGAAGACGTGTACGATCCATCGATCCAACCAACACTTGATCAAGCGCTGGAGGAACAAGTCCCAGCTTCAGTTCGGTTAATCCGGTCTCCATTAGCCCGGCAAATAAATCGATATCCAGCCGTTCAGCCCCCATCATATCAACCATCTGATCTAATAGATCAAGGACGGCACCCCACATTTGACGATGCTCTCTTGAACGTTCCGGGTCACCCTGGGCCTTGGCTTCTGCAGACATCTGATCCAGCTTCCAAGGAATCTCGGCATCTTCCAGTAATCTGTATAGCGCCGCACATTGGTCTTTAGCTGTCTTTGCCTTGCTCATTCGTTTCTCAAAAGCACCTAGTGGATCAACAATCACTGTTCGGCATTTTTCCATTAAGAACAGCATCTGCTCCCGACCCCGGCTGCGGACATCCTGATCGTTGTCTTCCAGGGACAAGCTAGGTACATACTTCCATGGCTTGCCATCTGTCCAGCGGTATCCGTGAATTCCACAAGCCAAAATATAATTCTCGAGCTGGTCCATATCTTCACGTGTAATGGAACCGTCCCGTGGAAGCAGCAGATCCGTTTTCACACAGCGAAACACATCCTCATAACGCCAGCGACGGCGAACGATATCGAGTGCTGAACGAATAAATTCCGCTAATGGATGATGTAGTTCGTTTCTTCTCCGATCCAGAAAGACAGGCACGCCATAGTCTCTGAATAGAGGCTCAGCAATGTCGGCATATGTATCCAACTGGCGAACGAGCACTGCCATATCTCGATACCGAGCACCTTCATTTTGCGCCAGACGACGCATTTCACGAAGTGCTCCTTCCATCTCAGCCCGGCGGTTCTCAGCGGCGTAAAGTCGGACACCCGCATCACGCCCCTCACTCTTCCAGCGAACTCTGCGATCAAAGCCAGCCTCCAAATGCGCCAGTCCAGGACTGCCTTCATATCTTGGCAAAACTTCCGGTTGAAGTACAGTTGTCTCATTAAGAACACCCAGATCTTCAGCCATGCCTTTTAGACGTGCGTATGCACTCGCTGTGGGATGAAACAGCTCCAATTCTGCTGGAAGTGCGCCGTGGTCGTAAGCACGATCCAACGTCAATGCAATTGTAACGGAAGAAGCTTGCAGCATCAGTTTTCCAATGACACTCATTTCCTGCGGAGTAAATCCCTGAAATCCATCGATCCAGATCTGTGCATCTTGCAGCAACGTGCTCTCCGGCAACCGCTCTGTCAGTTCAGTCAACGTGTCTTCATCATCGATATATAGTTCGGTTAATTCCTTTTCATAGTCACGGTATATAAGTAGCAAGTCATGCAGCTTGTCTCCCAGAATCGGTGCAGAAGAGGAAGTATTCCATGCGGAAAGTCCTTCTTCCAGTGAAGTGGGGTCAAATTCATAACGTTTAAACTCACTGTATAAATCATTTAAGTCTCCTATAAATCCCAGCTGGCTGCCCGATGCTCCAAACAGCTTCAATTCTTCCTTACGACGCTGAAGCACTTTGTAGAGCAGCATTTTTTTTCCTTCAGCCCCAATGGGAATACGTGCAGAACCACCTGCCTCCTGCATTACCCGATAGGCCAATCGGCGAAAACCAAGCACTTCAGCACGCATGGTACCTTTAATAGCCCCTGAAGATACCAGTGACTGTTCAGTTCGAAACGAACTCTGTTCCGGGACCAGAAGAATCAGTGGTTTACCTTGTGGTTCCTTTTGAAGCAGGGATGTGATTTCCCGGGTAATCAGCGCACTCTTACCGCTGCCTGCCCGGCCAATAACAAAGCGTACGGACATGTTTAATCCTCCAAACCATCACGAACAAGATTTTAATTCCCAGTATAACATATCTGACTTGTTTCGGAACATACGTTTGCCACTATCCGGCAATTACAGAAAGCTTCTCCACGAGCATAGCAAAAAGCCCACAGCTTATGAAAACAGTGGGCTCTTTGCGTAAATGTATATTCGATCTTAAAATGAAATCACGCTCGATTAATTCCTTTTGCTGCGTACTTCGAAGATGGCAAATTTCAGGTAATGACCTTCGTCTACGCCCAAAATTTGTGGGTGATCCTTACCGGCTGCTTTCCAGTCGATCAGACGCAGTACTTTGCCTGCATCTTCGGCTGCATCCGCAATAGTTTCCAGGAAGAGATCCGGACGCATGTGGTATGAACAGCTTGCCGTTACCAAATACCCACCCTCATTCACCAGCTTCATTCCTTGCAGATTGATGTCCTTATATCCACGGCATGCGCCTTTGACTGCTGATTTCGTTTTGGCAAAGGCTGGCGGATCGAGGATGACCACATCAAATGTTTTACCACCGGCTGCAAGCGCTTTGGACGTATCCACTTTCTGTTCGCCAGCACGGGCACGTACGTTACGCTCATCGAGGCCTTTCACCTGCTCACGCAAGTATTGGAATGCATCCGCAACGACAAATTCGACCCGATCAGTAAAACCGTTCAGCTCTACGTTGGTACGTGCACTTTCAATCGCATGTTCTGAGATATCAAGACATGTTACTTTTTTGGCTCCATATTTGCAGGCGTTCAATGTGAAGCTACCTGTGTGGGAGAAACATTCCAGCACAGTGGCCCCATCCCAATAAGGGAACGTCACAACCTTGCCGCTTTTATTCACAGGAAGCAACTGCTGCGTATCATCCTGCTCGGTCTGTTGGAGCGTAATGCCACTCTTGTAACCCCAACCCTTCATAAGTGGTTCGATGGCTGCACGATTCTCGCGCTGGTCAAAGAAGTACCCTGTCTTCTGGCCTTCCACGATATCCACCTTAATGAGTAATCCGTTCTCTGTTACCGTGACATGACGCGGGCAATCCCCATATAATGGTCCTTTCGTCTGCTCCAAACCTTCCAGTTCACGAATGGACACATCACTGCGTTCATAGATGCCTTCCGGCTGCATTACTTCAATTAGAGCTTGTACAATCGCTTCGCGGCAACGGTCCATGCCGAGTGTGAGCAATTGAACAACAAGGATGCTGCCAAAACGGTCAACAATCAGTCCTGGCAGGAAATCAGCTTCCCCATAAACGAGACGGTATGCCTCTCCATCCTGGATAAAACGCTCCCGGTGGCGCAAGCAATCACGGAAACGTGCTGCAAAAAACGCGGTGTCCATCTGTTCAAACTCCAAAGGTTGATAGGCCACGACTCGAACTGTGATTTGAGATGCAGGATTATAGTAACCCGTGGCAAGATAGCGACCTTGGTGGTTCAATACGTTGACCAGATCTCCCGGCTCGGGGTTTCCTTCAACAGAGGCAATTTCATTGTTATATATCCATGGATGTGCATGTTCAAGCCGCTTTTTGCGGCTGCGTTCCAGTGTAACTGATGGCAAAATAGATCCACTTCTTTCATAGTTAGTTAAAAAGATAGGTTTGGTGCAAAGGTGACCGCTTCGGGGATGGATTGGACTTTCGATCGCTGTTATCCCCAGATTTTTCTGATTCCTTTCTCAAAAGGGAAAATCCGGGGATAAAGGCGAGCGCTTCGCTTCTACAGTTCCAATTCCATCCCCTCCGCTACGTTTGCAGAATCTCCGTATCTTTTGAATAGGGGCGCGTTAATTTGGGTGTCCGCTTCGGGG
>NZ_JAAIFP010000020.1:0-27326 GCF_010747435.1 Paenibacillus sp. ALJ109b | reverse complement strand
TCCGATCGCTGTTATCCCCAGATTTCTTTTAATCCCTATCGTAATAGGGAGAAATCCGGGGATAAAGGCGAGCGCTTCGCTTCTTCAGGTTTTTTCTGCCCTCTCCGTTATTGTGTAATTCCATGTTTACTTCTTCAAAAACATAAATAAAAAATCGTCTTATATCACCGTTGGCTGTAATTTAGCCGATAACGGTGAACTTCTTGTCCGAATTCGTCAAAATGTGAATACCTGTCTCGGTAATCACCACGTCATCCTCGATGCGCACGCCGCCAAGGCCGTCAATGTAGATACCCGGTTCAACGGTTACCACCATGCCCGGTTTCAATACATCGTCGCTAAGCTTGGACAAACGAGGAGCCTCATGGACTTCCATACCCAGACCGTGGCCCGTGCTGTGTCCGAATTGCTCTCCGTAACCGTGTCCTGCAATGATATCACGTGCCAATGCATCTGCTTCCCGTCCGGTCATGCCCGGTTTCAGGTTCGCCAGCGTATGTAACTGGGCTTCCAGTACGATATCGTAAATTTTACGCAGTTCAGGTACAGGTGTGCCCGTTGCGATGGTACGTGTCAGATCTGAACAGTATCCATCCAAAAGCGCACCAAAGTCAAATGTAATTAACTCATTTTGTCCGATGACTTTGCCACTTGCTACACCGTGAGGCATAGCAGAACGTTCACCAGATGCCACAATGGTGTCAAATGAAGAGGAGGTTGCTCCATGTTTGCGCATGAAAAACTCCATCTCCAAATCCACTTCACGTTCAGTCATACCCGGTTTTGCGAATTGCAAAACGTGACTGAATGTTGCATCTGCCAGATCCGCAGCTCTTTGCATTACAGCGATCTCATCTTCGTCCTTGAACATGCGAAGTTGCTCCACTATACCAGATACAGCTTTCAATTCAATGGACTGAAGTGCTTCGGCATAAGCAGTATGCGTGCCATAAGTGACATGATCCTGCTCAAAGCCAACCTGTTTGATATTCGCCGATGCAAGCAATTCACGTACGGATTCCAACGGTTTTGGTCCATGTTCCACAACGGTAAATCCTTTGGCTTGTTGCGGCGCCTGTGTCATGTAACGGAAATCGGTAAGCAGATAAGCTTCCTGTTCCGTAATCAGCACATATCCTGCTGAACCTGTAAAACCCGTCATATAACGACGGTTAATCGGATTTGTAATCAGCATAGCCGTGAGTTCATGTTTATGCATGGCCTCACGCAACATATTTACTCGTTTGTTTTCCATCGGTAACCCTTCTTTCTCTCACAATTCCCGGGTCTCCGGCTCAGGTTTGTTTGTCCAGATGACGCACGAGAGCCAGCAGCCCCAGTTCATAGCTTACTTCGCCAAATCCGGCAATTTGCCCGATTGTTTCTGCAGCAATTACTGAATGATGTCTGAACGCTTCGCGTGCATGAATGTTGGATAGATGTACTTCTACTGTAGGAACTTTTACGGCATTAATGGCATCACGCACAGCATAACTGTAATGGGTCAGCGCTCCGGCATTCAGCATGATTCCGTCTGCATCGCCCATCGCTGCATGAATTCGATCAATGATGTCCCCTTCGTGATTGGATTGATAAAAAGCGATGGAGACGCCCAGCTCCTCCGCCTGTCTGCGAATTTTTTCCTCAATATCCTTCAGACTAAGCGTTCCATAGATGCCGGGTTCACGTACTCCGAGCATGTTCAGGTTCGGGCCATTGATTACAACAATCCGTTTCATAGCTGCTCCACCCTTTCTGCAAATAACCATCTGCTATTTTAACACAGCCATTGCCGGATTGAGAAGCTTTTTTGCGGCTATGCTCCCGCTTGCTCTGGCTCACGTTTCCGTTCATCCGTGAACTCCATGGCTACGGTGTAGCCAATAAACAGTCCCCACAGCAAAAAGAAGCAAAATTCTGTAATGATTGAATCCCAGGTTAAGCGGTTTAAGGGCTTCACCATATCCAGTTTGGGACCTACCAGAACAAAGATAATGAGCCACCAAAAAATCCCGTAACCCATGCCTGGAAGCGGTCCTTTCCATTTTTTCAAAGTGAACGTGTAAATTAGAGAGGTGAGAACGGAAAAGACAATAAAAAACAGCCAGCCGGTCAAATGCCCTGCTGCAGTATAGATAAAATTGTGCTTGAAAAAAGGTTCAGCCAAAAATCCCAGTGGCACAATCGTAAAATGAAGCAGATAGAACAGCCAATGCACACCTCCCCAGATAAAACCTGCGAAAAAACCTAGCTCTACTGCAAAAGGGAAGGGCTTAGTGAAATAATGTGCCTGGCCTTGTCGCTGGGTAGTACGTCTACCCCGGTCCTTTTGCTCTCCTTTGTCAGCACGCTGATTTTCCTTATGGGATGTGTGTTCACTCGTGTGCTCTGTCATCGATATTCTCCTTCACGTTCAGTTTGCAAAACTGCGAATAAATCTACATTTTCGCCCTAACTCTACCGGGTAGTATGTACAAATCAGGACAATGTTAACAACATCGACTCTGTATCAACTCGTAAACTAGAAATTGCTCTCAAAATTCGATACAATAGGGTTATAAAACTGCCTTCGACCATGAAGGCCTAGAACAGAATAGGAAGGTGAATAATTTGCCTCAACAATCCAAGCCTGTCAGCTACGGGGGGCAAGCTGTCATTGAGGGCGTAATGTTTGGCGGTAAACATGTCAACGTTACAGCTGTGCGAAGAAAAGACGGCGAAATTACGTATCTGGAAGTTCCCAAGCAAGACAAGTCCTGGGTCATGAAATTGCGGCGGATTCCACTACTGCGCGGGATTGTCAGCATTATAGATTCGAGCGTCAAAGGAAGCAAACATCTCAATTATTCTGCTGACGCATATGCTGATGATGAACTGGAACCTGAAGAAAAAGCAAAGCAAAAAGAAAAAGAAGGCTCAGGTTGGAGCCTTAGCATGATTATCGGTGTTACTGCAGTAGCTATCCTTTCGTTCCTCTTTGGTAAAATTGTGCTTACATTGTTGCCGGTTGTCATTGAGAATTTTCTGTTCAAAAATGCATTCGACAATCAGTTTTTGCATAATTTACTGGAAGGCGGAATTAAGCTGATTCTGTTGCTTGCCTATCTGTGGCTGATTTCTCAGACACCAATGATTAAACGTCTGTTCCAATACCATGGTGCAGAACATAAAGTCATTAGTGCTCATGAAGCCGGAGAAGAGCTTACACCAGAAAATGTGCAGAAGTATAGCCGTCTGCATTACCGTTGCGGCAGTAGTTTTATTATGTTGACTGTCATTATCGGCATATTTTTGTACTCGCTCTTCACATACGACAACCTCTGGGAACGTATGGGACAGCGGTTGCTGTTGTTGCCAGTCGTACTCGGTATTTCATTCGAATTGTTGAAGATGACCAACTCGGTACGTGACATCCCTGTGCTTCGTTATCTCGGATACCCGGGGCTGTGGCTGCAATTGCTGACAACTAAAGAGCCAACGAATGAACAAGTAGAAGTATCCATCGCTTCGTTTAACCGTATGCGTGAATTGGATGCCAAACTCGCAAATGTATCGGCCACGTCGGAAGTTCCTGTTGCAACACTTGATCCTGTGAAAGGGTGAATGATATGAAGAAGCAGGCAATCATATTTTGGACGTTCATCGCACTCGCTGCTATTGGAATCTTGACTAGGCTGGGAAGTGGAGGTATATCCCAAATTATCATCCCCCTCGTCGTGTTCGGAGTTGTGTTCCTGCTCTATAAATATCCGCCCCGCCGTTGGGCACGCAAGACATCATCACCGAAGATTAAACCATCGGCTAAAACCATGGCTAAAGTTAATGCACAGTCTGGTGCCAGAAAAAGTAGCGGTTCTTCCAAAAAACGCAAGGATTATCCTTTCCAAGTCATTCAGGGACAAAAGGGTAAAAGTGATGAAGACGTACCCAAGTATCATTAAAACGCTAATACAGACGAAACACACAGAAAAGCAATTCTCCAAACATGCGGAGAATTGCTTTTTCATTTTTATACAGGAGTCAGCGGTGGTGTCTCCGCCTGTTTCTTTCTAAGCTCTCGTCTCTGTTTGTCCAGCTGTTCACCATATATCTTGGTATTCCACCCACTGAAAAATTCAGTACCAGCGGTAACACCAGATTGATATAAGGCTGTGCTATCTTGTACAGAAAGGTGAAATTCCGTAGGTTTAATTCCAAGGGTAGGAATTTTCACAGTACGGAATCGATTAACCTGTTCGATATATCGCTCATCATGAGCAGTAAGCATCGTTTCAACCAATGCCTGAAGCATACTTAGAGGTCCTCTGATTCTAGCTGGCTCTCCTTCTATTTTGCCAACCATTTTAAAACCGACTACAGGGATGATGTCTCCTCCACGTTCTGTACGCTCTCCATCAAACAGCCAGAGCGGAAAATTGCTCAATAATGCGCCATCCACGATGTAAACAAACTGGTCCGCAAAACGTAATCCTTTGGACAGGATCGGGGATCTGCGAATAGCTACCGGATCAAAGAAATAGGGGATACTGCAGCTCATGCGTACGGCCTTGGCTACTTCCAGTTTCGAAGGATCAATTCCGAATCGTTTGATATCGTCTGGAAGCACCAAAATGGTACCATTGGAAATGTCGGATGCAATAATTAGCAACTTACCAGGAGGCAGATCAGCAAACGTCCGCACCCCCTTTTTTATCAGCATATCTCGTATCCAGCATTCCAGTGCTTCGCCAGAATATAGCCCTTTCTTCAAGAATAGCCTCGCTGCGGGTCCGATCCACTTCGTATCAAATATGGGAGAACGTCGCAGCAACGAAGCAAACGGCGTATTCTCGATAATGCCTTTCATCTCTTCCGCCGAATAGCCCGCGGCCAGCAAAGCAGCTACGATGGAACCCGATGACGTGCCCGCTACGCGATTGAACTCAACACCGTGATCCTCTGCACCCTTTACGGCGCCAGCAAGTGAAATTCCCTTTACGCCGCCACCTTCAAATACTCCGTTAATCAACACAATAAAACCCCCGTTCTCCAGGCAGTCCATGCTACTACTGCCACTGTATGAGAACAGGGGTTGGTCATATTACGTTAAAATGTTTTACAGTCCATAATAGGCTTTTAATTTGGCGATCAAGCCGAGCGGGTTTTTCGTCAGGTACTGTGAGCTGAAGAAAATATCCCCTTTCACCGTATCATATTTCTCATTATATATAAGCTGATCAATGATTTCTTGGGATGTCTGCCACCCGATTTCTGGTGTACCAAGCTTATAAGGAGAGTGACCAATATACAATTTCACATCGGTATTTGCCACTTCATTGGCCCACCAGTCAACCACCTTGTCATATCTGGCAGCACTTAGTGTCATGCTCCAGTACACTTGGGGTGCAACATAGTCAATCCACTCCTGCTTGATCCAAGTCCGCACATCCGCATTCATGCTGTCATAAGCGGTTACTCCAGCTTTTGTATCAGAACCTGTCATATCAACCGATTTGTTACGCCATACACCAAATGGGCTAATGCCATATTCAACGCCAGCTTTCACCTTGTGAATGCTCTCTCCGAGCTGCTTGACGAATTGATTGATATTGTCCCGGCGCCATTCTGCACGATCACTCGTATTCAATGTGTTGTATGCTTTGAAAGCCGCATCATCATTAAACGTTACATTGGAAGGATAGAAATAATCATCCAAATGTACGCCATCAACATCATACTGGTTAACTACTTCCATGATGGAATCAATAATATGCTGTCTCGCTTCCGGAATGCCTGGATTAATATACAGCTTGCCTGATGCGTTAACAATCCAGTCCGGATGAAGCTTGGATACATGATTGGCTGCAAGCCCGGTTGTCGTTGCCGAATTAGTAGCCCGGAACGGGTTGAACCAGGCATGGAACTCAAGGCCACGTTTATGAGCTTCCTCGATCATAAATGCAAGTGGATCATACCCGGGATCTTTCCCCTGTGTGCCTGTCAGTACACTATTCCACGGTACAAGACCTGATGGATAGATCGCATCCCCATTGGCTCGCACTTGAACAAATACGGCATTGATCCCCATATCCTTCAACGTATCAAGCTGCTGAATGAACTCCAACTTTTGTTTTTCTACATTTCCTTTGGCACTAGATGAAGGCCAGTCTCCGTTTACAGTTGAGATCCAGGCTCCTCGCATCTCATCTGTATTTGGCGTAGTTCCCGTCCCTCCAGGCTCTGCTGGTGTCACTGGACTAGGATTGGGATCATTGCCTGTGGCCAAATTAATCGTCTGCTCAGATTGGTTCCAGGTGACCTGAATTCCCAAGTTCTCACTGACGAATCGGATCGGTACCATGACACGGCCTTGCTTCAGTTCTACCGATGCATCAAGATCAACCACAGCACTATCCACCGTTGCCTGCTGGCGCCCACTCGTCATCGTAATTACGGAATCGGATTTCTTGATCGTAACTGTGCGGGTAGCCTGTGACCAAAGCACAGATGCACCCAGTCCTTCGCTAATAACACGCAAGGGGACCATCGTTACATTTACTTTGGGCAAAATGTAAGGTGAAACATCCGACTCCAAACGTTGACCATCCAAATAAATAACAATTTCCTTTTGACTAGCTGCCTGCGCCGTCAGTCCTGATGTTTGTAAACCCAGAACAAAAATGAGCAGCAGGATCCATCCTTTACGAAGCTTCATCAGTGCAATCCTCCAAAATAATTATAAATTCGCGGCAAATTCTGCTAGTTTAATAGACGCTCCTAATGATTGTTAAGTTGCGAATAATCGCCAAATTCTGGTCAGAAAAATGCAAAAGGACGCTCCCTACCGTTTTAGCGGCAGGTGCATCCTCTGATTTTGAATGGATATTCATTGTAAATTTTCAGTTTAGTCTGGCTTTAAAAACTTAAGATTCTGTATTGCTCATGACATCCTGAATACTTTTAAGGTCACGCAGTCGAGTCTCATCCTGGCGGAAATATTCAACCAAAGATTCGATGCAGGTAATGGAATCCCAGCTCAAATGGTGTTCTATCCCTTCAACATCCTGGTAAATATTTTCTTCTTGAACACCAATCGTCGTCAAAAATTGTTCAAGCAGATGATGGCGCTCCATCAACCGTTTGCCCATCTTTTTGCCTTTTGGCGTAAGCACCAGCCCGCGGTACTTCTCATAGATCAGGTACTCGTCTTTGTCCAGCTTTTGGATCATCTTCGTCACCGATGAAGGGTGTACTTCCAAACCTTCAGCTATATCAGACACACGAGCATAGCCCTTTTCATCAATTAATTTGTATATACGCTCCAAATAATCTTCCATACTGGGCGTTGGCATCTGCTTCCCTCTCTTCTCTCTGACCTGCAATATTCCTGCCTGGTCACTATCTTATAATGATACATGTTATCAATACGCATTGGCAAGTCCTGCACAATCCATTCACTATTTACAGTCCATAAAACACTTCTCGGGGCTTGAATTCCTTCACCATTACGCAAGTATTGGCAAGGGTGACTTATCTCTAAACAAGGCAAACTAAGCAGGTTCAGTATTGAAAGGAGTGATTTCGTGAGTACAAGTGTAGCGCAACCACCCGTTCGCAAAGCAAAAGGCACTAAACCCTTTATTCCCGATTTGGTGTATTTTGAACCCGGTGCGCTGGAATATGAGAAAGGCAAACGAATTATGGAATGGGTTACCTCTAGAGATATCCCATATCAGATGACGACATCCCATAATCGAATTACCAATCTCCCTGGTGAAACGGAACAGGAAAAGTACCGAATGGCAAAGCGTACCCTTGTCGTCGGCGTGCGTAAAACACTCAAATTTGAGCAATCGAAGCCTTCGGCAGAATATGCCATTCCCATCTCCACAGGTTGTATGGGCCACTGTCATTATTGTTATCTTCAAACGACACTTGGGGCCAAACCCTATGTCCGTGTCTATGTAAACACCGAAGAAATTATTGAGGCTGCCAAGGGATACATTGAGGAACGTGCACCTGAACTTACCCGTTTTGAAGCAGCCTGTACATCAGATCCCGTAGGTCTGGAGCATATTACAGGAAATCTCGGTGACCTAATTCGTTTTATGGCGGATGAGGAACACGGGCGACTTCGCTTTGTAACCAAATATCATCATGTTGATCCTTTATTAAACATCGAGCATAACGGACACACTCGTATCCGATTTAGCGTGAATTCCGATTATGTGATCAAAAATTTTGAACCAGCCACCTCACGGTTTGAAGAGCGAATTGAAGCCGCAGGCAAAATAGCTCATGCCGGATATCCGCTCGGATTCATTATTGCCCCAATTATGTGGTACGACGGGTGGGAAGAAGGATATAGCGAGCTATTACAAAAACTTGCCGATACACTTCCCGAAGAAGCAACCAAGGATCTAACTTTTGAGATGATCCAGCATCGTTTTACCAAAACGGCAAAAGCCACCATTGAGAAGCGATACCCTAAAACCAAGTTGGAGATGGATATCGAAAAGCGGAAAATGAAATGGGGCCGCTGGGGCCAGTACAAATATGTGTATAAGGATGATCAGCAGGATGCCCTGCGCGAGTTTATTACTGAACGCATTTTTGAACATTTCCCACTGGCCAACATTGATTATTTTACCTAAGCGCAGAGCGGCACTGGCACCTTTGATAAAGAGCCATTGATTAAAAAAGCAGGTTACATGAGCCCAGAATCATTCTGGTTTCCATGTAGCCTGCTTTGTTCTTATTTAAAATAACACTTGAGAAAAATAAAAAGCGTCGTTACTCTGTGCTAGATAATCATCCAGTCTGGTGTAATTTGCTGTAGCCAGATTGTAATTTTCGTCATCTGATCCGTAAACAACAACACTCCGAGGAACAACATTAATGCGCCTCCAGCTTTCATCATGATATTGGAATAACGCAAGATCCAGCGTGTAGAACCGATGAAAAAGGCCAAAATGAAAAACGGTAACGCAAATCCAGCCGTGTATCCCGTAATCAATGCCAACCAGGTTGTTGGTTCGCTCGCAGCCATCGCGATGATAGCAGTCAAAATCGGTCCAATACAAGGCGACCAGCCCGCCGAGAAACCAATGCCAAAAATAAATGAGCCCAAGTACCCCGCTGGTTTCCATTTCATATCCATTTTGCGCTCTTTCATCAGAAACTGAGGTTTGAACAAACCAAGCAAGAATAAACCCATTAACATGATTAAGATCGCGGATAATTGACGAATGAGATCACGGTTATCATTGAAAAATTGGCCAAACAATCCGGCTCCCAGTCCGAGCGAATAAAACACAGCCGAGAAACCCAAAATAAACGCCAGCGTATGAGTCAATGTCTTGAAGCGAACTTCACGCTGATTGCGCTCATCCTTCAACCGTTGTACCGTCATCCCTGTAATGTAGGAAAGATACGATGGATACAGCGGTAGACAGCATGGCGATATAAACGAAGCTAATCCTGCTACAAAAGCCAGCCACACATTAACATCAGGCATGAAGCGGATATCTCCCTTCCCTGGGGGCTCACTTGCTCTCGTTCAGACTCAGGCTCGGAACCCTTTTTTTCCAATCATCGTAAGAATCAGCATCATGATAAGCAAAAGTACAATTGTTGCTCCTGGTGCAAGGTTCCAGATCCCGGCCACAACCAGTCCAATGACCACGGCAATTTCGCCAATGACCACGGACAATATAATCGCCGATTTGAAACTTCGTGCCATCAGCAAACTTACAGCTACCGGAATGGTCAGCAGTGCTGATACCAGCAATGCGCCCACGATTTTGATCGCCGTACTAATGACAAGGGCTGTCATCACGGTAATCAGCATGTTAAGCAATTTCACGGGCAATCCGGTTACCGCTGCGGCATCCTCTTCAAAGCTGAGCAGGAAAAACTCCTTATGTAACAGTGCTACAACGATGACCACGATCAACGTGACCACACCGACCAGCTTCAAATCTGTGGAGTCTAGTGTATAAATACTGCCGAACAGGTAACTCATAACATCTGTATTATAACCTTTGCCCAGCGTGAAGAACAATGAAGCCAGCGCTACCCCACCGGACATGATAATCGCGATCGATAACTCGGCATAACTTTTGTACGCCTTGCGCAGTTTCTCGATCGCAAATGATGCGAGCACGGCGAAAATAAGCCCCACCGCAATCGGATACACTTCAATCAGGAATCCGAGTGCAACCCCGGCTATAGTCACATGAGACAGGGTATCCCCGATCATGGATAAACGCCGGAGCACCAGAAACAATCCGATCAACGGTGCGGTGATGCCGATTAACAATCCCCCCGCAAGCGCCCGCTGAAAAAAATCACTCATTAAAATTTCCAAAACACACACGACTCCTTCGGCCTTGCTCTAATCTGGTTGCGTACTCGCGTCTAACGTACCTGGGTGGTGGTATGCTGCAAATTAGTCTCGGCGCAGTCTTCCACCTCATGGGAATGACGGACATGGAAATGTATCTTTCCGTTTGTCACCGCTGCTTTGGAACCGAGATAACTCTCCATCCGGTCCATATCATGTGATACCATCAGGAATGTCATCCGGTGGTGTTCATGCATATGGGTAATCAATTCGAAAAAACTGGCCTGGGATTCAGCGTCAATACCCACCGTCGGTTCATCCAGAATCAAGAGGTCAGGGTGATTAATAAGCGCCCGTGCCAAAAACACACGCTGTTGCTGTCCGCCTGACAGTTGTCCAATCCGTTTATTCGCCAAATCCTCAATCCGCATCACCTGCATAGCATCTGTGCACTGCTGCTGACATTTACGCGACATTCGGCGGAACATATTCTTGTTATTGTACAAGCCAGACATCACGACTTCCCGTACCGTCGCAGGAAACAATGGGTTAAACGCATTTTTTTGCGGAACATAACCAATCCGTTCCCAATCCTTGAATCGGCGGATCGACTGTCCGAAAAGCTTGATATCTCCCTCGGCTGGAGGCAAGAGTCCAACCAACATCCGTAATAATGTCGTTTTGCCCGCCCCGTTTGAACCGATAATTCCGACAAAATCCCTTTCCTGGACCATAAAATCGAGATTTTCAATTACTCGCTGGTCACCGTAGGAAAATGATAGTTTCTCGATCTCTATGATTGGATCATGACACAATGGCATGATTTGCTGCATGGCAAAGCCGCCCTTCATTATATATAAGGATTGCAAACGAATCCTTCAGTCTATCTTATTTTAATGCGATCAGCAGATTTTGCAAATTTTTCTCCATCAGGGTGAAATAATCATCCCCGTTGGTAGCCTGTTCTTTGGTTAAACCTTCTACCGGATTCAGGACCATGGTCTCTACACCTGCTTCATTGGCAAGAGTTTTCGCCAGTTTGTCAGATACCAACTCTTCGAAGAAAATGTATTTAATCCCTTCATCCTTCACCAACTTGGCCAACTTCACAATATCTTGTCCTGTAGGCTCCGCATCTGGAGAAAGTCCCATAATGGCATGCTGAGTCAACCCATAATCACGTGCAAGGTACCCAAAAGCCTGGTGTGAAACGACAATTTCCTTGTTGGGTACTTTGGACAATTCATCCGTAAAGTGCTGATCCAGTGTTTCAAGCTTGGTCCGCAGCTCTTCATAACGTTGTTCATATCCTTCTTTATGTGCAGGGTCTACTTCAACCAGGCTGTTTTTAATATTCTCAGCCATTACCATTGCCGATTTTGGACTTACCCACGTATGAGGGTCCACATGATGGTCCGCGATGTCCTCTGCGTTAGCTTCATCTGCATGTTCGTTGCTATGTTCATCCACCTGTTCTTCACCATGACCGTGTCCATCATCACCTTCAGCAGTCAATAGAGTAACCCCTTCACTTACTGCAACTGACTTCACCTTGGTATCGCTATTCAGTGACTTCAGGAAGTTGGGAACCCATCCTTCCAGACCTGCACCATTGTACAGAAACAACTGGGCTTTGGATGTATTTACAATATCTTGGCTCTTCGGCGTCCAGTCATGTGGTTCAACACCTGTGGGCAGCAAATTAATGACATTTGCATCTTCCCCGCCAATAGTTGAAGTAAACGCATAGACAGGATAGAAACTCGTGATCACATTCACTTTTCCTTCCACCAGCTTGGCACTCTCCGAATTATTCTGACCGCATGCTGACAATATGAGCAAACTAAGAACAAGCAGACCGCTGAGCAACAATTTCATATGCCTTCTACTACGTGTCACTAAAGTCCGGTTTACCTGGTCTAGATTTCTTCCATTATAAAGTTTCAATAGTATTCACTCCGCATCTCTTAATCGTAAACATTACTGAAAGAATTATAGGTAACCTGCTCGAACTTGTCAAGCCGCTCTGTCCTATTCATTCTTTCCTTGAGCACGGAGTTCATAACAGTATATGCTTGTTTTCTTCGTATCAGATCCGATTTCACCTCAAAATAAAAAGTGACCCGATTCTCATCGAGCCACCTTCTATTAAACTATATAAATCAAATCCTTGGTTGCACGCTCAAAGTCTTATTTCACTTGTGCACCATTAGGCATATTATCCGGTACTGTTGCCAGTGTAAGTTGGTCGCCATGGGATGCTGCCAGGATCATGCCCTGGGACAGTTCACCGCGCAATTTCACAGGCTTGAGGTTAGTCACACAGATGACTTTGCGCCCAATCATATCTTCAGGTGAATAAAACTTCGCGATTCCCGATACAACCTGACGTTGCTCATAGCCAAGATCCAGCTGCAACTTCAGCAATTTATCGGCTTTCTTGACTGGTTCACAGGCAATAACTTGAGCCACACGCAATTCCACTTTGGCGAAATCGTCAATACTGATCTCTTCTTTGCTTTCTGGTGCTGTGACGGGTTGAGCGGCTTCAGAAGAGCCTCCAGCATCAGCTTGAGCTGCCTCAGGCTGCGCTTCAGCTTTTTTGCCTCCAGTCATCGCTTCAGCAATATAAGCAATCTCCTGTTCAGAGTCCAGACGTGGGAAGATCGGGTCACCCTTCTGCAAAGCGTTGCCAGCCGGAATAACGCCCCATTGCTTCGCTGTATCCCAAGCCGTCAGTTCACCTTCCTGAATGCCGAGTTGTTCCCAAATTTTGCGCGGAGCACGTGTCAGGAACGGCTGCAAGAGGATAGAAGCAATCCGCAAGCTTTCAATCAGATGCGACATTACCGATGCCAGTTCATTGCGTTTAGCTTCATCACGAGCCAGAGCCCAAGGCTGAGTCTCGTCAATGTATTTGTTACTGCGGCTAACAAACTGACTGATCGCTGTCAACGCTACGGAAAATTGCAAATTTTCCATTGCCTGCTCCACTTTCTCCACAGCAGCAAGACCCGCTTCTTCAAGAGATGCATCAAATTCGGTCACACCAGAAGTAAACTCAGGCGCTTTGCCTTCGAAATATTTGTCCACCATGGCTACAGTACGGTTCAACAGGTTTCCAAGGTCATTGGCCAGGTCGGAGTTCACACGTTCTACAAAGCTTTCTGGAGTAAACGTACCATCTGAACCAAATGGAACTTCACGTAGCAGGTAATAACGCAGTGCATCTAGGCCATAACGGTCAATCAAGGTTACCGGGTCAACGACATTTCCCTTTGATTTGGACATTTTGCCGTCTTTCATCAACAACCAACCGTGAGCGAATACTTTCTTCGGTAAAGGCAGGTCCAGTGCCATCAGCATAATCGGCCAGTAAATCGTATGGAATCGAACAATTTCTTTCCCTACCAGATGCACGTCTGCTGGCCAGAATTTATTGTACAGCGATTCGTCGGATGATCCATAGCCTAGAGCTGTAATGTAGTTGGACAACGCATCAATCCATACGTATACAACGTGTTTCGGATCACCTTTAACTTTGACGCCCCATTCGAAAGTTGTTCGGGATACAGCCAAATCTTCCAGACCTGGCTTGATGAAGTTGTTGATCATTTCATTTTTGCGGGACTCCGGCTGAATAAAACCCGGATTCTCTTCATAATATTTCAGCAAACGATCAGCATACTTGCTCATCCGGAAGAAGTAGGACTCTTCTTTTACCAGTTCCACAGGATGTCCGCTATCCGGACTTTTGGCCGAGATAATTTCGCCTTTGTCATTCTTCTCCACATCAACCAGTTGGGTTTCCGTGTAATAGGTCTCATCTGGGATACTGTACCAGCCTTCGTACTCACCCTTGTAGATATCCCCTTGTTTCAGCAAACGGTCAAAGATATCCTGTACTACTGTTTTGTGGCGCTCCTCCGTCGTACGAATGAAGTCGTCATTGGAAATATCCAGTTTGTTCCACAGTTCCTTGATGCCAACCACGATGTCGTCTACAAAAGCCTGCGGTGACTGTCCTTTCTCCTGTGCCTTGCGTTCAATCTTCTGTCCGTGTTCATCGGTTCCTGTTAAATAACGAACTGCATAGCCACGTAGACGTTTGTATCGAACCATAGCGTCACCCGCTACAGTCGTGTAGGCGTGCCCGATATGCAGTTTGTCACTCGGATAATAAATCGGGGTTGTCAGATAAAATGTTTTTTGATCAGCCATAGATGACTTCTCCTCCTTCATATAGTCGTGCTTTTTCATTACATTTGCCTAAAAAAGAACACAAAAAACTCCCGTCCCTATATGGGACGAGAGTTGCTCTCACGTGTTACCACCCAAATTCCCCGTGCTTTTCACAAACCACAGGCTCTGCCGGTCCTTCGACCGCCCATTAACGCTGGATCACGCCTCAGCCTTACGACAGCCGTTCTAATCAACGTCTGCACGCTCGAAAGAGGTTCCTCCGGGACCATATTCCATCCTCCTCCCAGACCGGTTCTCAGCTCATCCGGCTCTCTGCACTGGGGGTGTGTCAGTACTTATCCCTTCACTGGAAATCATTATACCAAAAATATACTGAAATACTGCCTCCTTTGTCAAGTGGACAGCAATCTTAAATCAACTCAATCCGGCAAAAACCACCATTGGATTGTTAATCCGATACCATCACAGACTTTTCAGCCTTCGGCGGCACCAGATCCACTCCGCCTGGATGAAACGGATGGCATTTCGCAATACGCTTTGCCGCAAGCAGCGATCCTTTGAACGCACCGTGCACCTCAATCGCCTCCATTGCGTAAGCCGAGCAAGTAGGATAGAAACGACATGTCGGCGGCTTCAAAGGAGAGATATAGCTGCGATACACCCGAATGGGAGCCTGAACCAGTCTGCGGGATAACTTCATCGTCAGTGCTTCCCGTGAGTGTGCTGATGACCAGATGACACTTTGGCTGGCACATGTTCAGCACAGTCCTTACAGTACCCGAAAACTTCAAATTTATGATCGACAACCTGGAATTGCTCAGGCGCATCTGCAAGCTGCATTGGGCAAAAAACGATTGGATATGTCTTCTGGCATTTCAGACAAATCATATGATGGTGATGGTGATCCTCGCTGCAATGTGCTCTGAATTTCACCCCATCTTCAAAGATGACCTGCTCCAGCACACCCAATTCTTGCATGACACGCAAATTCCGGTAAACTGTGTCAAAACTCAGTCCGCTGTAAGTTTTACCCATATATTCATAGACGTCCTTGGGTGTCAAATACCCAGGGGATTCGGCAAATAACCGGGCCAGTGTCTTCCGCTGATCCGTAATGCGGAGCCCCTGCGAGGACATGGTAGTAATAATCTGTTCTGTCGACAGCATGATCTAAAGCACCTCCTGTCATTCGAGCATTCTACATAAACCCCAAAGAGCAACTTCATTTCTAGCAATACTTAGATCGAAATGGTTTTATTCGTCTAGGTATTGTACCCGTTAGCCTGTGGAATCAAATTATGCAAATGCTGATACTTATACTTGATTTATATACTACTAATAATGCCTTAAATGAAGTTCATAGTCAACGAAAGCGCTTGGATACCGCTACAAGCGTGACTAAAAAAGAGCTGCCCCCGGTCATTTGCATGACTTGGGGACAACTCCTTCTTCTGACGGTTCAGATGATCAATCCTTCGGGCGACTTTGGGGGTGACAGGATAATACCATATAACTTCACACCAAACCGTCCGTCCTAGGTAACAGGTGAAACAATTACTTCTCTGTCGGAAGCGGTGTGAACAGCAAGTTGACAGGAAGATTGCTTCCTGGTGCAGCCGAGAACACAATCGTTACAGCTTCGCCGTACGAACCTGTGCGGTAGAGTACACTTTGTTCATTTGGTGCACTTAACGATTTGCTACCATTCGAAATCTGCACAACCTGACCATTAACGAGTGCCACACCTGAGTATCTACCACCACGAGGGTTGAATGAGATCAACGTGCGCGGAGCTACATTGTTCAGTGTAATTTTGTAAAGTACACCGAAGTTACCCGCGTTAGAAGCTTCCGTATAGGCCATAGGGTCTGTGCCGACCAGATTCGGGTCACTTGCATTATCCCCAAGTGGCAGACGAGCGGGCTTCGAACCTACTTCTTGGTCATAAGTGATGACACGTGTTGCATTCGGATACGTACCACGGTTGTGCACACCATCACGATCCAGAACAGGCAGTGTGGACCATACAGCCATCGGATCTTTATTTTCTTCGATCATGATAATGTTGTAATCCAGCCTGTAGTCGCTGAAAACATCAGAATACAGTGAAATTACTTGCCCTTGCTTCATAGGAAGAGCATTGAGTTCAGTAAGAATCAATTTGCTCTCTCCTGGCTGCAGCACAACATTCAATTTTCCAGTGCCATCTTGCATGGACTGGAACCAACGCTCAATCGATAACCTTCCGGCTACTGTTGCGAATGGTGAAGGACCAGCGAAGCCCATATTTTGCTGCTCTAATGTTGCTGCGTACATATTATTATTCGTAGCAACAACGTACATTTTCACGTTTTTACCGGTGTTATTTACATGGTGAATCATGAAACGGGTCTGACCGATTGAAGACTCTTTGTACACAATCCCTTCCGAATTAACGGTTTCCGGGCTGTTACTACGAATCAGCACACTTTGCTCATCGTAATAAGTGTACGGAACTTTCTCCATGGCAGGAACTTCACTGCCGTTGAAGCTGAACTTATCACCTACCGGCGTGAACAACTGATTAAAATCAGAGATAGTATACAGTGTTTCATTAGTAATATTGACATTCTTGGTATAGCTGTTACTAGCACCATGTTTGTCCGTAACAGTAATCGTTACTGTCTTTGGTCCTGGAACAAAGAATGCCAGAGCATTGTTTTCCCATTCAGTTTTCACAATAGCATTTTCATCATCGGTGCTCTGATCAATGTACGTGATCTTTTCACCCATTTTGTACTCTTCCTTGTCTGTCATAAACATCGCTACAGGAGGAAGGTTTGGTTTCTGTACCTGAATCGTGACAGCGTATGGATCACTCCATTGTCCGCTCGAATCTTGGACAGCATACGTTACCGTATATGTACCCGGCTGGTCAAACGAATCTTGACGGCCAGTCCAGCGCTCGTCTACGATGTCAAATCCCTTTGGAGAGCTGGATTTAGTGTTGTATGTCACCGTATCTCCTACAAAGATCTCTTTTTGTACTGTGAAGCTGGCTACCGGTTTGGTATTCAGGTTCAGTACAACAGTCTTGGCAGACTGATTAACTTTATAAGTAATATTAAGTGCCTGAGTAATCGACGTCAGTGGCACCATGAACGTATTTTTTTGTTGATAGGCAGGGCCTTTCATCGTTCTGGATTCACCGTTAACAGTGTAAATGCTACTATTTGTTTTGAAGCGAAGCTCATCTTCGCCACTAATAATAATGGTTTCTTTGGTTGTATTGTCATATTTCACTTCATAACCAACCCGATCGACCAGTGCGCGGATCGCTACATAAGATACTCCGTTTTTAACAGCCATCGGCTGTCCGGCAAGATATGTTTTGCCGTCTTGCACCATTTTGTTGCTGTTCATATAAAGTGTCAGATCTCCGCCTTTAATTCCGGCTACAGATTGACCGCTTGTAGATGGTTGCTCAACCTCAACTGGAGCTGTTGGAACTGTTGTTTCCTCTCCCGCATCATCTTCATCAGCAGGATCTGTAACAGGGTCAATCGGAGTAACATCTATACCGGTAGGTTCATTCGTCACCGGGTTTGTTCCTTCGACTACATTGTTATCATTGTTATCAGGCTGTTTTGTATCTGACCCAGACTTTACATCCGATTCCGAGATCGTTTGTTCTTTCTTCACAACCTCCACGGATTTAACATTGGCTGTATTTGTTGTTGTTGTATCACTTTGATCGGCTGCTAGTGCATTCGCTGGAATCGCTGCAAACGCTTGGAATACAGCTAAAGCGGTAAGTATGGATAATTTCTTCTTCAAATTCATTCTTTGTCTTTGGCTCCTTCTGCTCCCATTTTATAAATATCCCCCTCAAAAAGTCATACTATTAGACGCTTAGTACCGGGAAAAGTTGCTAAAAATATTTGATAAGAATTGTAAACATTTAATAGAGCGAAAATACTATGAAAATAGTTATCTATTACACCTTCGACTTGGAGTAAAATCTGTATTAAAACCCGCCGCAAATTCCAATAAAAAAATCCCTCCAGAACATGGTTGAATAGTACCATGCCACAGAGAGATATAGAGATATAGAGTTTTTGAATTTGCTAATGCAAACTGACGGGCAAGCGTCCTGTTGGCTGCATTTCACCTGTTAAGACGAGGGACAATGCGCGAACCACTGCAGGAGTGTTCTCGTACGTACATACATAACTTCCCGGCGTCGGAATCTCCAATAAATCATATGGATTACGCAGAGCGACTACAATCAGGGAATACTTCTCACTCAGTTTTTGAACCAAATGATGCTGCCCTTTCGGAAGATGGCCTGCGGAAGTGTAAGTACATACGATGATTTGATCTTCCTCCGACACATCCTTCAGTATCTGATCCGCTTCATCATAAGTGGGCTGTGTCGTTATTTTGTGCTCCCGAACTCCGCCTCTCAGCTGCGATAACGCCACGCCAAGTGAATCTGTATGAGACCATGGTTCATCCACTTCTGTGCGTTGCACAACCTCGGGCCAGATGACATACACATTCTTTTCAGGGTTTAAGGGAAGCAATCCATCATTCTGAACTATAGTAATGCTATTGGAGGCAATCTCATCTAACCTGGATTCGATGGAGGCCAGCGACCTTGATGATTCATCTTTCTCTTTTGTTGAGATCGTGATCCCATCCTCATCAGATCCATCCGATACAGCATCATCCTCTTCCATGGAGACAAACGTATGCTCCCACTGACTACAACGCGCTGCCTTCCATGAAATAATACGTTCCAATGCCTGGTTAATGGTGGCTTCATCCACTCGTCCAGTACGAACGGCATCCACAACAGCTTCCACAGCAGAGACCTGATCTTGCAATGTGTGACTAACGAGAATTAGATCAGCACCTGCCTCCACAGCACGAATGGCTGCTTCTGCCACACCATATGGCTTGGATATCGCATGCATTTCCAGACAGTCTGTAATAATAATGCCGTCAAAGCCCATTTCTTCGCGTAACAGCCCTGTCAATACTTTACGGGACAATGTAGCTGGAATCGGCTCCGGTTCAATCGCCGGGAAGATGACGTGAGCAGTCATAATCGAATCAACTCCAGCCTCAATAGCACGATGGAAAGGCAGAAGCTCCACCTGATCCAGTCTGTTACGGTCATGAGGTACAGTGACCATCCCCAGATGTGAATCCACCGCTGTATCTCCATGTCCAGGAAAATGTTTAGCTGTCGCAGCAACGCCTCGGGATTGATACCCTTTGATGGCTGCTGCGCCATGAGCTGCTACGCTCTCCGCATTCTCGCCATAAGAGCGCACGCCGATAACCGGGTTAAGAACATTGTTATTCACATCCAACACTGGAGCGAGGTTCATATCGATACCGATGCTTTTTAACTCATGACCTAGAATTTGTGCGCATTCAAGAGTATAGTCGGGATTCCCCGTCGCTCCAAGCGCCATGTTTCCAGGTACCTGGGTCACTCCCTCTTTGTCAATCCGGGCCACCATCCCACCCTCCTGATCCACCGAGATCATCAGAGGTAAATCTCCGGCTTCAGCCGCGATCGCTTGCAAGTCGGCAGACAGTCGTTTTAACTGGTCTACGCTTTCCACATTCCGCCTGAAATAAATGACGCCTCCAACATGATAATCACGGATCAGTTGATTGATCTGTTCATCTGCATGCTGTCCATGGAATCCACACATAAACATCTGTCCTACCCGCTGTTCCAACGAAAGCTGATCGATCGAATTCATACGCATGCTTTCCTCCCCATTATGAACCTGCTCTTTGGTTTGACCTGAATTCTGATGGTTTCATGTGAAAATGTTTATGGAACACTTTGGAGAAATATCGCCGTTCCTTATACCCCGTCGCTTCTCCAATGGCTGTAATACTCCATTCCGTTGTACTCAATAATAAGGCTGCGCTCTCCATTCGCTTATGGGTCATATATTCAACAAAGGTTACACCCATCTGATTTTTGAACAGCTGGCAAAAGTAGCCCGGACTGATGCCCAGCCAATCAGCTACCTCATCAATGCCCAGATCACATTCCAATCTGGCGTTCATATACTCGCACGCAGAACTGATCAGCTCAGACACAGAGGGGCGAGGTACACTTTTCTTATCATGACAAACATAAGCAAGTGCCTCCGCCAGTTCGATTAATTCCTTGATGGAGGTTGCTGAATGCAATGCACTCCAGAAGTGCATTTCGTCCTGTTCAGCCATGACATGCACTTCGCGCAATTCACGAAGCATATGTACCAGCAGAAAACGCAGACTATTTTCGGCTACGCCATTCAGCGTACTCTTATGCTCGCTCATCCGATGTTTGAGCCTCACTAGCAGGTCTATCAATCCTTGTTTATTTCCCTGCCTGATCCAGCGGGTGATCAAGTCCAAATCCTCTTTTGTAATCCACATTGTTGTCCTGCTGGAAGGTTCTTTGGATGACATGATAGAGTGCTCAGCAGATTCCTGTTCCAGCGCATCGCTGCGCTGATTAGAATCATTCATGATCAGCAATCGCTGACAATGCCGATATCGCTCAGCCATCTGATCATCCAGTTTCACAGGCATAACATCCTGAATGACCCTTGTCTTCATGCCTGAACCTATCTCAAATGTCGTATCTAGTTCCAACTGAACCTGTTGAGCCAGTGCATCTGCTCGCAGTCTCCATTCATCTGATGCCTCCACCAACATGCACCATTCTCCCTTACGGGCCGAAATCAGCAGAGTTCCTTCACAAATCCGGTCTGTAATCTCCCTAAGTTTGGAACGGATCATTCCATGCCAGCTTTGATGCCGAGCCCCAGACCATCCGATCGAATGTTTAAAATAACCTGACACATCGATAAGCAGCAGGATATATCGTAACGAAGATGCCTGTGGTTCAGGGGAAGAAGGAGGGGAAGAATATAATGAATCTTCCTCTTTTCGCATCAGGTCAATGATATGTTTGTGCCTTACCCATACTTCCATCTCCGATTTGCGGTGGCGTTCAGCCTCCACTTCCAACCGTTTCTTCTGAATCTGACTAGCAAGCTCACGCAATTTCTGTTCCAGATCCAGGTAATCGATTGGTTTGCATATGTATTCATGGACATTGTAACGAATGGCCGTACGAGCATACTCGAACTGCTGATACCCTGTCAGCAAAATAATCTCGCAAGTTTCACCTTGTTCCCGCAATATTTGAATTAGTTCCAGACCATCCATAGAGGGCATGCGAATATCACATAACATGATGTCAGGGTGACATTCTGCAACTTTATCCAGTGCTTCGGACCCGCTTCTGGCCGTACCTACAATTTCAATGCCCATGTCTTCCCATGGCAAGATAAAACTCAAATTCTCCAAAATCGGCAGCTCATCGTCAACCAACAACGCGGTTAGATTCATTCATCTTCCCCCTGCTCATATTGTGGAATAATACATTGAATGATAGTGCCATGTCCCGGAGAGGAACATATAAACACCCCGTATCCGGCCCCATATTGAATCCTTATCCGATCTGCAACACTTCTTAAACCCAGCCCTCGACGCTCTGCCATTGAAGACAGCTGCTTCGTTCCCTCAGCCATGATGTATTCAGGCGGGTCTTCTGCCATGTATTCGAATCGAGCCAACATTTCCTGGGGAATACCGATACCATTATCCTCAACTCGCAGCACCAAGTTATTCCTTTCCACAAATGCACTGATCCGAAGTACACCCTGATATTCAATTCCCTCGAACCCATGCTGAATACTATTTTCCACAAGAGGTTGAAGGGTAAGCTTGAGTATAGATGAGGTGTACAGATGAGATGGAATGTCAATCTCGTACCGGAACAAATCACTAAACCTGTAATGCTGGATCTCAAGATAACTCTGTAAGTGCCTTAACTCCTCATTGAGCGAAATCTCCTCCTGATCCTGAATACTGATCCGCAGCATATTGCCAAGACGTGTCACCATTTCACTTACTTTACGCCCTTCTCCCCTCATGGCTAGTCCGTTAATGGATTCCAGCGTATTAAATAGAAAATGAGGTTTGATCTGGGCTTGAAGCACGCGTAGTTCTGCCTTGGCCTTCTGTTCCTGCTCTGCACGCACACGTCGGAACAGACCTCCGATCCGATCCAGCAATTCGTTGAACCCTTGTGCGAGCAGCTGCATCTCGTCAAAGCCACTTCCTTCGACCCGGGCATTAAAGTCCCCGTCATCTACACGCCTCATGAATCGTACGAGCACCGCAATATTGCCGGTAATCCGGTTCATGAAGAACACATTGAAAACCATCGCAGCAAGCAGGCACAGCAGAATGATAATAATCGACCAGCCTGCGAACACATTCGTCTCAGCCGATAATGCTTCCCATGAAGCGACACTGACCAGGCTCCAGTTATAGTTTTTCAGATGATATTGTGAAATGATGCTTTCACTGCCATCAAACACTGCTCTGGTGCTACTGAACCCCGGTCCATAAATTCCAGATCGCACACCCAGATTCTCCATCTTCTCTCCGCTGTATCGTCCGGAAGGATCGTATACGATCAGACCCTCTTCATTAATCAGTAGGAACGAAGTTTCCTGTGCAGGATCACTTATTTGCAAATGGCGGAAGATGCGGTCCATCTCCCCTTTTTTAATCTGAACGACAAGGACCCCAATATTCTGAAAATAACTGAGTTCCTTGACCAACCGAATCTGAGTAAAGACAGGCTCTACGCCCGTCAGTTCAGGATATTCCAGAGGGGCCAGCCATTTGGGCACACCGTTGAGTTCCTGAATTTCTTTGAATATTGGATGAACCTTAAATTGTTGAAAAGGAAGGGCTTGAAAATTTTCTTTCGTAAATATAGAAACAATCTGGTTATCCTGAGACGAACGCGGACGCAAATCATACAAGAAGGCATAACTAATAAACGGGTAGTTGTATAAAAGGGAACGGAAATTACGCTGGCTGGCATTCAGCGACAATTGATTACCGATTCCAAGGTCCTGTTTGCTTGGATCTTTGGCGTTCAAAGCCATCTGGAATACCGATGTGGCAATGCCGTTATCCGTGACATTGTTGATCTGCTGAAAAACATTCTCGATATTATAGCTAATCGCCTGGAGTGCATATTCAGACTGCTGATTGTATTTTTTCTCAATCGTATGTGATGTGACCAAGAACATGCCGATTCCAAGCGTGCACATCGGTACAATGATGAGCAACAGAAATGCCATGGCCAGCTTCATCCGCAAGTTCATTTCCCGTTCTCCCTATATAACGCATCGTTAATTAACCTTTAACACTACCTGCCGTTACGCCTTCAATGATTTTCTCCTGCAATATGGCGTAGATTACAACAACCGGTACAACACTGTATACAATGCCTGCTGACATCTGGGCATAATTCATTTGATACTGATCACGAAACTGGACCATGCCGACAGGCAGTGTACGCAGTTTATCGGTGGATAAGAAATAGTTGGCGAGTAAAAATTCGTTCCAGTTGCCGAGGAAATTCACGATAAACACCGTAACAATGGCTGGAACTGTAAGGGGTATCACTATTCTAGCAAAGATACCCGGAGCCCTCAACCCATCCATAACCGCAGCTTCCTCAATTTCTCCAGGGAGCGACCGCATAAAAGCAGCCAAAATAATAATTGTGAACGGAATTGCATTCGCAACATAAGGAATGATCAGCGCCAAATGAGTATCCAAAATGCCGAGCTTGCGGACAAGCAAATAAATCGGCAGCATGAGCGCATTGTTTGGAATCAGCATGCCCGCCAGAATGAGACTGTACAGCAACATGCTCCATTTGCGGTGTCTCATCCGTGTTATAGCAAAAGCAAACATGGCACCAAGCACAATGGTTCCGACTGAAGACAAGACCGAAATGTACATACTGTTCCAGAAATACGTTCCAATCTTGGCATTTACCCAGGCCTCCACGTAGTTATTAAACACCCATGTGGAAGGCAGACCGAACGGATTCAGTGCAATTTCGTTGTTATCCTGCTTGAATGAAGAAAAGATTACAAATAAAAAGGGAAACAGAATCGCAAGTAGATACAACATCAACAAAACATGAGGTATACTGCCTTTTATGTTCTTTACCATCAATATTCCACCCTTTCGTTGCGTCTCGCCACCAGCAACTGATATACCGCGGTGAGCACAAGCGTCAGAGCAAAGATCAGAACCGCAATCGTATTGCCATAACCGTATTTAAAATTGGTAATCGCATATTTGATCATATACGTAGCAAGCACTTCGGTAGAGCCTGCTGGTCCACCTTTGGTCATAACCAGAACAATATCTGCTGCCTTCATCGCCCCGGCAATGGATAACATGATGACCACGGAAATGATAGGTCTGATAAGTGGCAATGTAATTTTGAATGCTCTTTGCACGGCTGTTGCTCCATCAATGGCTGCCGCTTCATCGAGATCCTTGGGAATAGCCAGAATGGCCGCCAAGACCATGACAATATAGAATCCCGTCCACTGCCAAGCATTGGTTACGAGAATGGATATCATTGCGAACCGATTATCGGATAGCCAATAGACTGGCGAAATACCTACGGTTTCAAGTAACTGATTCAACAGGCCAATGTTAGGCTCGTAGATGAATCCCCACAGAATACCGATGACGGCCGTTGACATAATGGACGGCAAAAAGACGGCTGTTTTGTACAATCCCTTCAATTTCTTTACATTCGCAATGAGCAGGGAAAACAGCACAATGAGAGGCACCTGGATCAAAACAGAAAATGCGATAAAGAAACCGTTATTGCGAGTTGAAATCCAAAAACGTTCATCTGTCAATGCTTTTGCATAGTTGGACAGTCCCACAAAACGCGGCTCTGCGGATACACCGTTCCAACTGGTCAGACTGTAATAGAGCGAACTGCCGATAGGATACAGGAAAAACATGATAAACAAGATCAGTGCCGGCAACACAAACAACGTATAGATCAGCGGGCTGCGGAGTGAAGTATTCATGATCTACCTCCTTCAGTGACTTCAACTTCTTATGCTCATATATAGAGCAGATTCCTCAGCAGTGTAATTCTTTAGAAAGGACCAAGGGTTTTACCCCGGCAGTGTTCCAACCGGGGTAAACCAGCATGGTGTTAGCAGGTACTCTTCTTTGCTTGAAAGATCGTTATTCTACTGAAGCATTAGCCTCTTCCTGAACCTTCTGCAATTCTTCAGCCATTTTCTCTGGTGTCGTCTGTCCACCAACCAGCTTCTGAATTTGCAAGTTACTGATCTCTGTCGTTACATCGGCTTGAACGAGTGCATCGAAAGCCGGGAATGAAGTCTGCGATGCATTCAGAACAGCTACGATTTCTTTCATCAAATCGTCGGTGATGCTGTCTGTCAGCACTTTTTCATCCAATTTCATTGCTGGTAACACACCGTCTTCTACGAGTCCACGAACTTGCATATCTTCGTTGTAGAAGTTTTTGATAAAGGCTTTAACAGCCGCAAGCTTCTGAGGATCATCCGCAACCGCTGCGGAGAAGCCGTATCCGTTATTGACGTCACGCATCAGGGCTGTTTGATCTCCTGCACCGTTCTCTACTGGAGGGATATTGAAGAAACCAACCTTGCCAATGAGCGACTCACCGCTCTGTCCTTCCTTGAATACAGACGATTTCCATGTTCCGTCGTACATCAAAATCGCTTCACCACTCGTAAATTGAGTTGTATATTCTGCATACTCAAAGCCAAGCTCGCCTTTTTTGAAGTAACCTTTATCCACCCATTCCTTATGCTTCGCGAATCCTGCGACAACGCCTGGATCAGTCCACTTGGCTTCGCCTGTAGCAAACTTCGCCGTAATATCAGGTCCAGCATAACGGGACCACAGATGGTTCGTTAACATGAGTGGAACCCAGCCTGCTTTGGAAGCAGAAGCAAGTGGCACTTTGCCATCAGCCTTGATCTCAGCGAGCATATTATCCAGCTCAGCCATTGTTGAAGGCGCTTTCCAACCTTTTTGCGTAAAGTACTCTTTATTGTAGAAGAATCCTTCACCCGATCCGCCAATAGGCAGTCCGTATACTTTGCCTTCATAGGTAAATGGTTCAAGTGATGAGAATTGGTCCTGTATGCCCAGTTCTTGCAAGATCGGCGTGAGATCTAACAACATGCCTTCCTTGGCATATACTTTGGAGTCCGGACTACCGAACAATTCGAAGATATCCGGCGGATTGCCTGCTGCCATCTCACCACGAAGCTTCTCCTTACGATTTACATCGGATTCAACTCCGTCCAGTGTAAAGGTCAGGTTAGGTACTTCGCTCTCCACTTTGGCCACAACGTCCTGCAGAATGGCCAGCCTTTTTTGTTTGTCGGCACCCACCTGAGTGTGACGGAGAAGCATCTCAACCGGTTCCTTGCTTGGCTCCGCAGGCGTATTGCCTGCTCCCTGTTGTGGTTCGTTAGTTGAGCTCGAACAACCTGCCAATGTCCATGATGCGATAAGCAATAATGAAAGCAGTAATGTCATTCCTTTTTTCATTCGTATGACCCCCCTCAAGATATTGAGCATTTGGCTTTACACTCTGATTATAAAAAGTTGTAGCTTACATCGTAAGGATGACAATTCATCAATAGAGGGATAAAATCCTTCACTGGACAAATAATCTTGCATTTACAATTGATAACAGCAAAAAAACAGCCCCTGCGAAACATGTTCGCAAAGACTGCTTGGTTGGTATATAAGTTGAACTAAAGAATATTTCCACTTGCCACTCCGATGACAGAACAACCTTCCGATCGCTGTTATCCCC
>NZ_JAAIFP010000002.1:0-143798 GCF_010747435.1 Paenibacillus sp. ALJ109b | reverse complement strand
GTGTGGGAGCGCTTGGTTGCCGGGTCTGCCGCTTGACAGCGGCGGTCCCGCCCAAGCTCAAGCGGGACCATTACGGGCAGGGCTTCGCATCCTGCCCGGCTCCCTGCTTCGCTTCGCGAAGAGCGGGAGCTGTTGCGCCTTTGGGAGCTGTTACTTCCGCAGACGATCTAACTCGTCAGCGGTTAATTCGCGATAACTGCCAATTTCCAGATTGGCATCCAGCTCCAGGTCACCCATGGCAACACGTTTCAAATAAACCACACGTTTGCCAACAGCCTGGAACATTCTTTTCACCTGGTGGAACTTGCCCTCATGAATGATTAATGAAATGGAAGAAAACACGCCCTCTTCCGTTTCCTCACGATGAAGCACAGTCAGTTCCGCAGGCAACGTCTCATATCCATCATCCAGCTGAATGCCGGCTTTGAATTTTACGATATCTTCTTCATCAACGTTCCCGAGCACACGAGCTTCATACGTCTTGGGCACATGTTTACGCGGGGACAACAGATCATGGGCAAGTGGCCCATCATTGGTAAGAATGAGCAGACCTTCGGTATCTTTGTCGAGTCGTCCCACAGGGAACGGATCGAAGACACGCTCCTCTTTACGCAGCAGATCAATCACCGTTTTATCCCGATTATCTTCGGTTGCCGACACCACGCCAGGTGGTTTGTGCAGCATCAGGTAGATCATTTCACGATACACGATCCGCTCTCCGTCAGCTTCAATTACATTTACGTCTGGATTAACCTGCACACCGCTGTCTTTTACCGGTTTCCCGTCCACACGGATTCTGCCCTGCTTGACCATCTTTTTGAGCTCACTTCGAGACCCCACACCCATATGGCTCAATATTTTATCCAGACGCAGCGTTTGTTTGCCTTTTCCACTCATACCGATGTCCACCTCCAGCCTGCTGGATATTCATTTTTCAGTACACCATCCAGCCATTTCCCCCAGCCAGCCGCAAAACCGTCCACACATACCAGCACGAAACCTTTGGCCACCGTATCTGCTTGTCGTTCAACTCGTGCTTCTTCGATGTTCAACGTTTCTCCTTTGAGATACCTTACTGCTTCACCCTCTGCGGAAGATAGGTTAACGAATCTCTGGGCCTCAGCTGCATTCAAAGCACATGCAAGCGGATGAGAAGGCACAAATCGCCCATTCTTCACGGTACCCACAAACCACCCTGGTCGAATAACCTTGAGCCCTTCCAGACGGGCAGCACCCACAGAAGATTGATACACACGATCACCGTAAAACACTGTTTCTCCAGCAAGCTCGATTTCCAAATTTTCTTGTACAAATTGAGCATACACCGTTCCTGGATCCACATTTGCCTGGTCGGTTCCTCGTCCCTGAGCCCGTTCGTTTTTGCGACCACCACGTTCATTTCCTTTGCCCTGTTTTCCCTGAGCCTTGCCACCACGGGTATGCTTATCATTGCGTTCTCTAGATTCGGTTCTCATTAGACGTTCCCGTTTCCGCTCTTCTTTACTGATTGGTGCAGATGCACGGATAAATGGTTCTACCGATTCATTTGGTTCGATGGAATCTGTGTCCACTGCCTGTCCAATTAGTAAAACACTGCCATCTTTTTGATTTCCGTCTTCTTCGGTAAGAGATTCGGCACGGTGCTGCAATACAGCAACATAATGACCTTCCCCCTCCAACAGGTGGGGCCACAACCTAGCAGTGCCGCGCGTTTGCTCCAGCACAGATCCCGTCTCTTCTGCTTTTTCGGGCAACATCTGACGCACCCATTCCGGTCGTCCTGGAGCAAATCCTGCACTTTCCGGAATGTCATTCACCACAAAATCAGGATTGATGTTCAGAAATTCCGCTATCATCGCTTCATTTTCCTCTGGTGCAAATGTACATGTGGAATATACGATGGTTCCCCCTGGAGCAAGCAGTTTGGCCGCAGTATCCAGAATATCGCGCTGCATCAGCACACATTTTTCCACCGAATGATTTTCCCAGGATTTCACCATGTCCTCATCTTTACGGAACATACCCTCACCCGAACAAGGTGCATCGATTAACACTTTATCAAAATAATGAGGAAATGCATTCGCAATCCGTTCCGGTGATTCATTCAATACAACAGCATTGCGTACTCCATACAGTTCCACGTTTTTGGCGAGGGCTTTCGTACGTTCCGCATGGATATCATTCGTAACGAGTACACCCTTACCTTGCAGCTTAGCTGCAATCTGGGTTGTTTTCCCGCCAGGAGCCGCACATAGATCCAGCACGCGTTCCCCGGGTTTCACATTCAATAATTCAACGGGGGCCATGGCGCTTGGTTCCTGGATATAATACAAACCCGCATGATAATAAGGGTGTAACCCCGGCTTAACCCCATGAGGCACATAAAAACCCGTTCCGCACCACGGAATGGGTCGCATATCAAATGGAGCAATTTCCTTGAATTGTTCCAGCGATATTTTTAACGTATTCACTCTCAGCCCCGCATGTGGCGACTGCTCATAAGATTTCATAAATTGTTCAAATTCATCGCCTAACAAGCTTTTCATTCGCTCGGCAAATATCGAAGGTAGCTGTACAGCCATAATCCCACTCATCCTGTCTTGTTAAAATTGCATATAGTTCTATGTTATCATATCCGGGCAATGCTTTCCTATTGCTTCATACATATTCCACTACAGCGTGTAATGTAGTATAATGGCAAGTAGATTGATTGATGTGCAAAAATTCGGGTGTTTATGCATATTATCCCATCCTGTATTTTTGCCAAAACTATATTTCGATATGATCGATGGGGGATGTCTTAATGAAATCCAAGAAGAAAATGAAAAGCGCTGCGATCCTTATTTTCCTGGGTATTTTCGTCGTATTGATTGCAGCACTTGTCCTGGTGAACCAGCAATCCAAGAAACAAATGGACGCCGTGGGGAATGCATATGGCATCGCCGCCTCCAAGCTTAATCCTGCAACACGCGAACTGCTGAACGATCCGAACTACCAACAAATTATTTTGCCTGACGATCTGAAAGCCAGAATTGATAACAAAGACAGCTTCTTTGTATATTTCTTTGCCTCCGACTGCTCACACTGCCGTGCGACAACACCTCAGTTGATGCCACTGGTCGATGAGGAAGGGATTCAACTACCACAGTTCAATCTGCGCGAATTCGATTCCGGTTGGACCGATTATAACATTGAGTACACACCAACTCTGGTATATTATCAGGATGGTGTTGAGAAGGACCGCATGGTTGGCGGGCTGCAGGAAAATGGTAGTGACAACGGTTATACCCTGGATGACTACAAGCAATTTTTCGAGAAATATAAAGGCAGTGCCACTCCATCAGCAAGCTAATCGTATAACGCTTCGTGGTTGCGATGGACCTGCATGGATCATATTGTCCTTTGCATGGACAAGCTCTGGAATCATCCCAAACTTTAATGATGTCCTTTAATATTGAACACCCCGGCCAATTCCTCTATAGGAATTGCCGGGGTGTTTTTAATATCATATGTCTGACAATATGTTAATGATGGATGAAATGAATGATGTCTCTCCATTACAAGCTTACTCGCTCTGCAAGTTCTGCTCTTGCTGTAATGCTTTCATCTTCTCTTCATAGATTCGTCCACGTGTAGGACTTCGGCGCTGGGGAATATTAGGCTTCAGTTCAAGAGCTCGTTCTCGAACCTCCTGCACCAGTACCTCATCCTGAATCTGAATATGCAAGTCTCTGTATGGAAAATTCTGCGGCTCAGGACCGGAAAGTCCATGAACCAGCTCCTGTACTTCCTGCACCAACGCCCCAAGGGCAATGCCTCGCGAAGTTTCCGGATATGACTTTAACAGATCTAGTGAACTCTGTAACATCATGCGTCCTCCGCGAAGGTTATCATTCCTGAAATGATACAGCCCCACTGCAATCTGCAGCAATCCTTTGTACAGAGAATCCCGATCTCGTTCAAGCCACAGTTCTTCCAATACCTCATGGCATTCAAAGTAGTCCTGATCGCGGTTGAAGTAGATCAGATAGTCAACATACAGCGGCTCATAGCTGCTCATCCGGGTTTTCGCCCTTTCTAGCCGCATTCAGAAGTGCTTTCACATCATCCAGAAGGTCTTTTAACCCTTCCATATCATGACGCTCCCAGCAGTCATTGAAGCGCTTTTGTGCCTCTATCGCTTCGTTCACGAGGTGGTAGAAGTACAATTGATGTATGATGTTCAGCGTTCTTGATACAATATTGGAGTCATCTTCAAAGGCCTTTTGAGCCTCCAGAATTTGCAAACGGATAGCCGACATCTCATTATCGAGTACAAAAGCGGCTTCCGCCGTCTTTTTCAATCGTGCGCGCATATCATCCGGCAGACTCTCCCGAAACTTGTAACTTAGGGAGTGCTCGATCGTGGCCCAGAAGTTCATCGCCAGCGTTCGAATCTGAATCTCGGCCAGCACATTCTTCTGCCCAAGAGCCGTCTGAACAGGATACTCAATAATCATATGGAAACTGCGGTAGCCGCTCTCTTTGAAATTGGTGATATAATCTTTCTCGATTAATACCGTCAAATCCTTACGACCACGAATATACTCAGCTACCCGCCGAATATCATCCACAAACTGGCACATAATGCGGATACCTGCAATATCCTCAATGCCTGTTTCTACCTGATCAAGCGGCACATTCAGGCGTCTGGATTTCTCCAGAATGCTGGATATTTTTTTGACACGACCGGTAACGAATTCGATCGGGGCGTATTCTTCCCTTTTCTTAAGCTCCGCCCGCATCGTTTTAAACTTAACTTTCAATTCCTCTACCGCTTGTTCATAAGGAAGTAAAAATGTACCCCAGTCTCTACCGTCCATGCTTATGCCTCCTGTCTCTATAGCTTCCCCTGTTCTTATCCATTATACATGATGTTAAGCGGGGGGAAGAGTCCCGTACGACATTACCCTCTTCCACGCTTCTAATTTTCAATCCGGGGAACTCCGAAACATTGCTTAACGATGCTCTGCACCGACAGCTTCCGAAATATGACTATAACCGTCTTTGCGCAGCAATTCACGCAGTCCGGCATGAATGCGCCGGTTCACTTCAGGTCCTTCATAGATCAATGCCGTATATATTTCCACCAGGCTGGCACCTGCTTTAATCTTTTCGTAAGCATCTTCGCTTGTGAAAATGCCCCCCGATCCGATGATTGGCAGTTTGCCTTCTGTCTGGCGATAGATTTGGCGAATGATTTCTGTGGAACGATCACGCAGCGGCTTGCCACTTAGTCCACCTGTCTCTTTGGCATGCTGATGAGACAGACCCTCGCGGCTGATCGTTGTATTCGTTGCGATGATACCGGCAACTCCACTATCTGCAATGGTACTTACCATATATTCGAGCTCCTGGTCATTCACATCAGGTGCGATTTTGACCAGTACCGATTTACCGGAACCGCCCGCTCTCTTGCGCTGCGTCTCCATCTCATTCATGACAGCGGCAAGCAATTCCTTCAGTTCATTCCCATGTTGCAGATTACGCAAATCCGGTGTATTTGGTGAACTGATATTCACTACAAACAGGTCCGCATAATCGTATAGCGCCCGAATGCATTTTGCATAATCCAAATGTGCTTCTTCATTCGATGTCGCCTTATTTTTACCTATATTTACGGCCACTGGAATACGGCGCTCCGTGAGGCGTGCCAATTCACCCGCCATCGCTTCGGTTCCAAGGTTATTGAATCCCATCCGGTTCACCAATGCCTCATCGGGAGGCAGGCGGAATAACCTTGGCTGGTCGTTACCTGGCTGTGCAAGCGGTGTGACTGTGCCCACTTCCATGAAGCCAAACCCGATGGAAGAAAAGCCCGTTACAGCCTGTCCGTTTTTGTCCAAACCAGCCGCAAGTCCTACAGGTGTAGGAAAATGACATCCAAACATATCCACAGCCAGATCCGATGTTTCACGCACGCCATACATGACACGCAAACCGGAAGGAACCGGGCGAATACTCCCCATTCCACTGAGGCCGCCGATAATTAGATGATGGGCCTGCTCAGGGTCCATTTTGAACAACAAGGGTTTAGCAAGACTTCTGTATAACAAATCACTCACTCCGTTCTGGTCCGGTACGCTGAAAAAATGCTTTCCGTCTTTTTCATATGTAAAAAAACACTCTATACACAAGTCTATCCGTTTCTTCTTCAAAAGGAAAGTAGTTTGAGCATAGACAGAAGGAATCGTATTATGCAAAATGCTCACAAGAAATCCACCCGCCTACTGGAAATGGCGAGTTGAATTCTTTACAATGGGAGCATGGCTACATCTATATAGCCTTATTCCATGAAGGAGGAACAGCCCATGGCTCCCAAACGCAAACCACCTACTTTGCAGCAAAAGAAAGATGAGGTCAACCGGAAAGCCATTATCTGGACCGCAGCCAGCGTCGGTGGACTGATCATTATCATTGGTGCGCTTATTATTATCGCCAACCTGTAAATGCTTTACTTCAACCGACTGTTTCTGCATCTACATACCAATCCAGCATGGATTTTACGTTTTCTTCGGTCTGAATCACTTGGTTTATCGTTTAATTCAACCAATGATACGTCTTATTCGGATTATTTTGTTTGGGAACAAGTGTGTACCGGTAGCGATCCTTTGCTTCTGGAACCATAGCTGTCTCTGGCAGCAGATCTTTCCCGATGCGGACCGGAGTTCCCTGAGGAGCAAGAGCAAATAGCTCTTCCACATCTTCAGTACTCATCCTCACACATCCAAGGGATTCATCCAGCCCGATACTGTTTGGCTCGTTGGTCCCATGGATGGCATAATTCGTATCCGATAGCTGCATGCCCCTACTTCCAAATTCGCCATTGGAGCGACCATTGGGATTTACAACTTTGTCTGAAATGACAAACGAACCCTCTGGAGTACGATCTCCCCCAAGCCCTACCTCGTAATTCCGAATAATGGTGTCGCCACTAATCAGTGCAAGCTTATGTCTGCTCTTGTCCACGATAATCTCAAGCCGATCCTGCAAAAAAGGCTTTCCGCCTAACGTATCCATAAATGCAGCGTTTTTGCCTTGCGGTAAATCTGAACCTTCAGGTCTTCCCTCAGCTGTGTTTTTTCCTTTTCCCATTTGCCCTTGTTGATGCATGGCTAGTAGTGCCGGAAACATCCCGGTCATGCCAGGTGCAGTTTCGCCCAGAATATTATTTGGAAATGGCTGGGCAAGTTGCGCAACACTTTTCGGCCAGTTTCCGTTTCGTTTCTTATATGTAATCATTGCACTCGACAGAGCTGCAGCGGATTCCTGTTTGACTGTCCAGGCCTGTGCCAGCCGTTTGATCTCTGGTGATACTTCCGGCGGTTCACAGTTACACTGTTTGGCATCATAACTCTGTGCCGTTAATTTGCCACTGCTGTTCGTCTGAACGATATATTTCACCGCCATATTTCGCTTCCATAATGTCCAGTTACCTGCGACCTGCATTCCAAGCACAGCCGATGTCTGCACTTTCGCACCAGAACCCGACCATGCAGCTGCAAGTGCAGCCTCCCCCTGGTTACCTCCACCGAATGCTCCAGCTGTAAACACATTGGAGTTCGCAACAAGAGCCAAGTCTTCCTTCGGGTTATTACCTGATTCGTTATCCATGGAATCGTCCGTCGATTCCAAAGCAGAAGCCAACGCCTCGGCTGCATCACGATTGAAACCAGGAGCATCCGCAGGTGGTAATCCTGCCAGTACAAGCAGCATCAGCAGGGTGAGCCACATCTTGCGAACACGATGTTTTTTCTCTTTTTGCTCAGCCATCTCAACCAGCTTCTCCTGATAATCCACCCATATATCTGCCGGTGCCTTGCTTCGCTCGAAAGCCTCGTAGACTTCACCCGCCTGTTGAAAACAATAGTTCGCCTTGGCTTCCTGCCCTTCACCCAAATATTCCTTACCGAGTAAATACCAGGCCATTTTATTATCAGGATGTTTCTTTACATATGTTCGTAGGTGAGTATTCTGCATCCGATCCTCCATCATTTCGCCTTTTTCCGTTTCTATATATATCGGCAAATGATGACAAGAAATCCATAGGACTTGAGTACCCGGATCTAAGCCTCAACATTCGACAAAAAAAAGCACATTCCACTGTCCCAATGACAGAAGAATGTGCTTTTGTATGTTCATATGAAAGGAATTAACCTTCTTTGTTGAAAGGTTCATCCGCAACTTTAATGGAATCCGTAGGGCAGCCGTCACAAGCATCCTGCATGTCGTCGAACAAGTCATCCGGAATTGCTTTGATCCCTTGGTTGGCATCTCCATCGAAGATTACTTCTGCCAAACCTTCATCATCATAATCATAGATGTCTGGCGCCGTTGCTCCGCATGCTCCGCACGCAATACATGTATCTTTTTCTACCCAAGTAAATTTACTCATTACCAATCTCTCCTCCTATTATTCAAAAACGTACAGTATTTTTATCTAGAAACATATTAATACAAAGTAAGAGTTATTACAAATAATTTTAACAGCCTCAAGACTTCATTATGCCCTATTTAATCGAGACTTTGCAAATTATCTTTTTGCAGCGATGTTCCCCGGACTTTATGATTGCGCAGTAATACGGAAGGATCATCCCCCAGCATGCCAGCAGTAACGACAGCATTTTCGCCAAATTTGTCACGTAACTGATCCATGATGCGAATCAGGTTTTCCTTCTTCGGCTTCTGCTCATATTCAAACAGATCAAGCTGTATCGCCGACTCCTCACGCGGAATCAGCGTTTGAAGGGTCACACCCAACATACGAACAGGCTTCCCGCCGCCCCAATGTTTCGCAAATAAAGCACAGGCCTCCCGGTATATGATAGATGCATCTTCAGTAGGCACCTCCATCATCCGTGATCTCGTAATCGTCTTCATATCCGGTGTACGAATCGTAATCTGAATGCCCTGACTAAGCATTTCGTGCTTGCGCAACCGTCTTGCAACCTGGTCACTTATATTCAGTAACACCCGATGTACATCATCCATTTCAGATATATCCGCAGGTAACGTTGTCGTGTGTCCAATCGATTTGTTCGCTTCACGTTCAGCCTGAACTGCCGAATGATTAATGCCGTTTGCTGAATTTTTTAACCAGGAGCCATTAATTCCAAAAACATCGGTTAACATCCGCTCGTCTGATTTGGCAAGTTGTCCTATGGTTTCAATGCCCAGTTTCTTCAGCTTTTCCGCTGTCTTTTTGCCAATTCCAAACATCTCGTTACAAGGTCTATGCCATAAAATCTGAGGTACATCCCTCATCCGCAAAATCGAAATGCCATTCGGTTTTTTCAAATCAGAGGCCATCTTGGCAAGCAGCTTGTTGGGTGCAATTCCGATCGAACAGGGCATCCCCAACTCATCCCGGATTCTCGTCTGAATACTTTCCGCAATTTCCAGCGGTGTGCCGAACTGTCTGGACCCCGTAATATCGAGATAACACTCGTCGATTGAGGTGGCTTCAAGCAGCGGTGTATAACTGTAAGCTATTTTCATGAATTCTTTCGAATACCTACGATATAAATGAAAATCCGGACGGATCACAATTAAGTCAGGACATTTCTTCAACGCTTGATGAACAACCATGCCTGTAGAAATCCCCCTGCTTCGAGCTGTGTATGAACAAGTTACTATGACACCTTTGCGCACTTCACTGCTACCAGCAACGGCCGTCGCTTTTCCTCTATATAATTCCGGTTCCTCGGCTTCATGTACAGAGCAATAAAAAGCATTCATATCGACATGCAAAATCACTCGTCCGGCGGTAGGATAATATCGATCTACATTTATGTTGTTATGGGTCTGGTCTGAAGACATGATCCACCACCGCCCTTTCTTATACACAATTCCGTTAAATGCAATCTCTACTCTATTATATCAAAATCCCTTATGTAAAAATCATTTATATCCCCTTATTTTCGGCGAGGTTTAACGATCGATCGAATGATACCCCACACGGCAACGACAATAATAGCGATTATAATGAGTGAAATAATTGTATTCTCCCAAACAAAATGCATCCTCTTCCCTCCTTTTATCAAGACAAGATTTGAAGCCATATTCATTTCTGGAATACTTGTATTTAGATGAAGCATAACATATTACAAAACTGCGTTTACAACTCACCTAACTCTACAATCCATCATTTGTTACACCAAATGGTGAATTCGATGTAGCATTTGGCGATAATGGTGCTATAATAATTAATTATACAAATTCACGATTTTAGGACAAATCTACACTTTGAATTTAATACAGTGTAGCGGTACAGAATCGAAGGATTCGTCACCAACATGCTCATATGTTTTTTAAACACACCATTAAACTTTCTAAAAAAAGCGCTTCATCTTAAAGGAGGATCTTCATGTCAAAGGCCATCTCCATCTTCGATACGACTTTACGTGACGGCACACAAGGGGAGGGAGTCAGCTTATCGGCAGATGACAAGCTCAAAATTGCCAAGAAGCTCGATGACCTGGGTGCTCATTATATTGAAGGCGGAATTCCAGGCAGCAACACCAAGGACATTGAGTTTTTCAAAAGAGTCAAGGAACTGAACCTGAGCGCGAAGGTTGTCGCCTTTGGTAGTACTCGTCGTAAAGGCAGCATCGCCAGTGAAGACGCGAACTTGAAGCGCATGATTGAATCCGGTGCTCAGGCAGCGACTCTGGTAGGCAAGTCATGGGATTTCCACGTACACACTGCTTTGCAGACCACTTTGGAAGAAAATCTGTCCATGATCTACGACTCCATTGCCTATCTGAAACAAAACGGTATGGAAGTCATCTTTGATGCAGAGCATTTTTTCGACGGATTTAAGCACAATCCAGAATATGCACACGCTGTATTGACCAAAGCCCATGAAGCTGGAGCGGACTGGCTTGTAATGTGTGACACCAATGGTGGCACGATGCCGCATGAGGTGTACGAGATCGTATCCACACTCGCTGGACGGCTTCCACAAGCCCATCTGGGCATTCATACACATAATGACTGTGAACTTGCTGTAGCCAACACCTTAAGCGCAGTACAAGCTGGTGCCAGACAGGTGCAAGGTACAATGAACGGGTATGGAGAACGATGTGGCAACGCCAATCTGGCGTCGATTATCCCTAACCTGCAACTGAAGCTTGGATATGAGTGCGTTTCTGAGGATTCGATGAGACAGCTCACGAATGTTGCCCGTTATGTCAGTGAGATTGCCAACGTAAATATGCCAATCAACCAGCCTTATGTCGGAAATGCGGCTTTCGCTCACAAGGGCGGTATTCACGTCTCTGCCATACTGCGTGATTCCCGGACCTACGAACACATCGTTCCTGAGTTGGTGGGTAACAAACAGCGTGTGCTCGTCTCCGAACTGGCCGGACAAAGTAACATTGTGTCCAAAGCACAGGAACTGGGTCTTGAATTTGATCCAAGCAGTGCCAACTCACGTCAGATCATTGAGAAAATCAAAGATCTGGAACATCAGGGTTATCAGTTCGAAGGCGCCGATGCCTCTCTTGAGTTGTTGATCCGCGAAGCCAACGGTGACATGAAAGAATTGTTTACCTTTGAATCGTTCAAGATGCTTGTTGAAAAAGTGGCTGGCAAGTCTGTTGTTTCGGAAGCCTTTGTTAAACTTAATGTAGGTGGAACAATTGCGTATACCGCAGCTGAAGGCAACGGTCCGGTCAACGCACTGGATAACGCACTTCGGAAAGCACTTGTGCAGTACTTTCCTTCCCTTGCCAACATGCATCTGTCCGACTATAAAGTACGTGTTCTGGATGAAAAAGATGCCACTGCCGCGAAGGTTCGTGTATTAATTGAATCCAAAAACACAGAAAACACGTGGAATACGGTCGGTGTATCCGAGAACGTGATTGAAGCGAGCTGGGAAGCCCTCGTACACAGTTTCCGTTATGCCCTTCTTCAAGAAAAATTGCAGGACGAGCCTGATGTAGTCAACATTCCAGCTCACGGTCTAAGCAACCATTAATGCATATTTCCCGGAAAATAAAAGAAGCGCCTGTTTCCAAAAAACATTGGAAGACAGGCGCTTTTGCTTCTGACTTGGCTAGCTTCTTGCTTGGTTAATCCGCAATTAACTCCTTGATTTTTCGCTCCAGTTCTTTCTCAGGCAAAATCCCCAAGATAATTTCCTGAACGACACCTCGGGAATCAATCAGTACATTCGTTGGAAAAGCTAAACCGTTATATTTGGCATATGCTGTTCCGTCTTCATCAAGCAGAATAGGGAACGTCAGTTTGTATTCATCTACAAAAGCTTTGGCATCCCTGATTTTATCGTACGTGGTTACATTCACACCGTAGAGATCCAGTTTATCCTTGTATTTTGCTGCCAGTGTATTGAGCGCAGGAGCTTCCTGCTTGCACGGTTCACACCAGGATGCCCAGAAACTGACGAAGATGGCCTTTTCCTTGGCTCCACCCACAGAGTAGGTTTTCCCATCCATGGCTTGCAAAGAGAACGCTGGTGCCAGTAAACCCGCTTTCGGCCCCGTCTCCGTGGGCATCGGCTCCTCTTGCTTAAACACGGCTGCGATTCCGTTGTCTGCATTTTGAGCCAAAGCAATGCCCACCAGCAATACAACACCCAGCAGTATGTATATATTTCGTTTCATGACCAGCCACCCTTTTGTATAATTAAACATATCGAGATTTACGCTCTTCTAACATGTGAGATATTTCAAGCTCTCTCTCATATTGTACCCTTTTCCTTTAAAATTTTACAATCAGAGTCACACAAAATAAAATAAAAAAGGACTCCTGCCGAAGCAGGAGCCAAAGAGAGAGGGGTGAATACAAATGGCAGCACTTCACGGGCAGCAAAACACCTTCTACATCCCTTCCTCCGTAGAGCAGGAGATGTCTAAGTACATGTTCGCTTCGCTACCGCTGGAAGCCTGCGGGGTTGTGCTGGGTGAAGCCGCAGCGGGCGGCATACGAATCAGTCGGTTTCAGCCCATTCGTAACGTAGCGCCTGACCCGCTGCACCATTTCTCATTGGAAGATGCAGAATGGATCCGATGTTTGTTCAATGAACCGCAACTTATCGGGCTCTTTCACTCCCACCCTCGAACCACTCCCATACCTTCCAATGAGGATCTGCGCAACCTACCGATTTTCGCTGGACTACTCCAGGTCTATTTTATAGGCTCACCAGATCTTACAGTAGACACACAATCAAAAATGCTTCTAAATGGTTATCAAATTCATTCAAATGTTGATCCAAGCATTGGAACGAGCCACGGCCAACCATACAACTTACGGCTCGCCCGGCTATGCGTGACTTAACTGAGTATATAGATCACCCAATGTTTCTACATTTTTGCGAGACAAATCCTCCAGATAACAGGACCATAGCTGTGCAGTCATTTTAGCGTCCTCCAAAGCGTGGTGGCGCCCATAGATGGGAATGCCTTTGGATTCCAGCAATTCATCCAGTCCATAACCAGGTCTACTCGGCTCAAGCCAACGTGCCAGCATCATCGTATCGATGAGCCGGTGCGTTAGCCTTACTTTGGATGTCCGCCACAAGGCCGCATTTAGAAAAGCCCGATCATGCGCGCTTGCATGGGCAACCAGTACACTTCCGCCAACAAAAGACATGAAGTCATGCAAGCCTTCCAGGAGCGACGGAGCATCCATCGTCATTTCCTGTGTAATTCCTGTCAGTTCCGTAATGTGTTCCGGAACGGAGACTTTGGACTGAACTAAGGTATAAAACTGCTCATTCTCCAGCATCACACCACCATTAATACGCACCGCCCCAAAGGAAAGGATCTCATCCCCATGCTGGGGAGAGAAGCCCGTCGTTTCCAGATCAAATACGACAGCATTCAATTCGTTCAAGGGCGTGTGAAGCACCTCGGGTCTGCGCTGTTCTCTCATCATCGAACGGATAAACGCCATATGTTGCGCCGTAGGGGCTCCCATTATGGAAGCGATGGCGGAAGGAACCCCTCCCTGGCGCAGCGAATTCCAGAATCCAGTATTGCCCCTTGCCGGCTCTCTCATGGACGTCTCCTTTCTGCAAAACGAAGTTGTCTTTGCAGCGCACGATGTACTCGCCGCACCAACCCTAACGTATCCCGTAGTTCATAAAGCTTTTGTTTTTCCTTCAACTGTTTCTCATTCAGAAAACCACCGCTATGCTGCAACCCTTGTTTCATCACAATGGGTGTACTGCGGCGCAGCTTCAAAGCCGTCATAAATGCACGCTGAGCTGCATCCAGCAAAGTAAGCGGAACTGCTTCGAGTGACACCAACCTCTGAATTCTCTTCAGCGTGGACGTTTCTTTGATACCATGCTGTAAAGCCAGAAAACGCGCACTGTTCACCAGCGGAATATACAAGCCGTATTTCACATCAAATCCACCTGCATGTTCACCGAATCGTTCCGTTACGACCCTTCCAAGAATGTTCAGTGTCGCCTTGTGTTTAACGGTATTGCGCAGCACAGCATCGGAAAGCTCAGGAACCGATCTGAACCCTTCATAAAATGCAGAAATCCATTCCTCCGCCAGCTCTGGCTCACCTGCAACAAAACGCATGTCTGAAGCGATAATCAGATTACGAATCGGCTCCCATGACAGATCCGATCCCCATGCTTTCAGTTGTTCCTTCCAGGATTCCAGCGTTTTCCTCCATAAAGGCTCTGAACACATCACTTTGCCTTCACATTTGGCGTAACCAAGTGCCTCCAACATATTGGTCATTCGAAGTCCGAGTTCAGCAAAATATGCCTCTTTCCCCTCATGAGGGATATCGCTGATAATCATGCCATTATCCTGATCACTCCATAACGTCGCTTCTTGCCTGCCGGAACTGCCAAAAACGATAAAGGCATAGGGGACGGGAGGTCGGCCTAAGCCTTCCTCTACCATCCCCTGGATGCATAACTCTACTGCTCGCCGAGCAACCCGATCATGCAGTTCATTTACCGTCTGGTACCATTCAATCGGCGACAAGGAAGCGGACAACAGTTCCTGGAGCTCATTCTGCAATATCACACGTGCCTGGCGCAGTTCTTGAGAAGATGCCGCACCATCTATTCCCTGATAGGACCAGGATTGATTTATATACGGGATGGGTTCCATCATGTCCAGCCTCCTTGAAGCATGATTCAGCAATCATTCCTCTTAGGAGCTGAACGTACCGCCATTGGATTTAGTTTCTACATTTTTCATTTGTTCAGGGTACCCGTAAGTACCATGCTCACTTAAATCCAGACCCATTGTTTCTTCTTCTTCCGTTACACGGATTCCCATGACAGCTTTCATACCACCAAGAATAATGAAGGACATGATCAGTACGAAGGCAAATGCGCCTGCCAGACCCAGAAGCTGAACGCCCAGTTGGTGGAAACCGCCACCGTAGAACAATCCCGCTTGACCTACACCTGCATTCTCAGCAAGTTCTGGTGTTGCGAACAAACCTGTGGAGATCGCTCCCCACATACCGGCAATACCATGTACAGAGAAAGCATAGATTGGATCGTCAATTCCTTTACGTTCAAAGAATTGAGCAGTGAAGAATGTGATAATACCTGCCAGAGCACCAATAACCAGCGCTGCCCATGGTTCTACGAAAGCACAAGCACCTGTGATGGCAACGAGTGCCGCAAGTACGCCGTTCAGCATGCTAGGAATATCGGATTTACCCAATACAGCCCATGAGATCAACAGTGCAGCAACACCACCAGCAGCCGCAGCTACGTTTGTAGTCAATGCTACATAACCGAAGAATCCATCACCCATGGCAGATAATGTACTACCTGGGTTGAAACCGAACCAACCGATCCAAAGGATAATTACACCGAGTACGGAGTAAACTTGGTTATGACCTGGAATGATGTTAGGTTTACCATCTTTGTTATATTTGCCGATACGTGGCTTCAACAAGATAGTAGCTACCAGTGCAGCAGTTGCACCCGTCAAGTGGACAACCGTCGAACCTGCAAAGTCTTGCATACCAAGCTCAGCCAACCAGCCGCCGCCCCATACCCAGTGAGCAACAACCGGATACATGATAATGGTATACAACGTACCGAAAACGATATATACACTCATCTTTGCACGTTCAGCCATACCACCGCAGGCGATGGCCAGAGATACTGCCGCAAAGGCAAGGTGGAATACAAACTTAATTGTTAGCGGAACATCAGAGAAGGCCAATGATTCGAACGAAGCCGCCATTCCGTCCCCACTCAGGAAAAATCCAGTTGTTCCGAAGAAACTGTTACCATTACCGAAACCAAGACCGAAGCCTAAAGCCCAGAAGGCAATAACCGATATTCCCAATGTCAGGATTGTTTTACCCGCAATGTGCCCTGCGTTTTTCATTCGAGTTGAACCCGCTTCAAGTAAAGCAAATCCCCCTTGCATCAGGAAAACCAGCACAACAGCCAGAAACGTAAAGGCTGAGTTCAGACCGCTTTGAAGCTCGATGTTAGTTGGCCCCTCCGCAGCTGCAAATGCGCTGACCGGGAAAGCCAATAAAGTAAGCATTATTAACACCGTAACCAACCATTTCTTTCTCATATACCCCACTCCCTCTTATGTTAGGTTTCTTCACATATCGTGAAACTCTTAATGCCATTATAAGCAGAAGACAGGAAAGTTGACAAGAGTATTTTCAGCAAAAATGAAAAATATTTCTGGGAATAAAGTCTTACGTCTTTTTCTTGCACTTAAGTACATATTCATGTCCTATGAGCACATAGATATAGAAACGCAGCCTGACTGCCGCCAAAGCGTAACGTTTGACTGTATGGTTAAAGATCATGTATCATAACTATTAGTAAGAAAAAAATTGGGCGGGTTATGCAAAGCCGCAACTGGAATCTACAATTCCCTACATTTGAACTTGCAAGCGAGGTGAATATCATTGGGGATATGAAATTGTTTCGGATTGGCGAACTTGCCAAAACTGCAGGTGTGAGCGAACGGACGATTGATTATTACACAAAGCTCGGTCTCATCGCTCCTGAAGAGCGCACAGAAAAAAACTATCGTCTTTATAGTAATGAAACTTTAACCAGGCTCGAACGTATTGTACACATGAAACAAGAGAAGTATAGTCTCGACGAGATTAAGCAATCTCTTGAGAAGTGGAGTATGGTGAGCACGGAAGAACAGGTTGCCAGCAAACTGACAACATTGGAGCTCCATGTGCAACAGCTTGAGCGAGAGGTAAATGAGCTTAAACCGCTGCTAGGCGAGATGAAACCTGTACAAGCACGTAAGATGATGGCCGGACTGCTCGCCAAAAGTGCTGGTACGATGGAAGCTTTGAAAATCTTGCTTGAGAACACCATGATGTAGCTTATTATTTAGAAAGCGGAGGAATGAATATGAGTTTTAATAACGGTATGTTCGTTTTGATCATTATCGCCTTTGTGCTCTCCTTGTGGGCGCAATTCCGCGTTAAGAGCACATTCAATCGTTGGTCTGATGTTAAAAACCTGAATGGAATGACCGGTTACGATGCTGCTCGTCATATGCTGGACTCTAACGGCCTACACGACGTTCCTATTGAACCGGTGCGTGGAGCACTCTCCGATCACTACGATCCAATCAATCGTGTCGTGAGGTTGTCTGAGCCTGTATATTATGAAAACTCAATCTCGGCTGTCTCCGTTGCGTGTCATGAAGTTGGCCATGCGATCCAGCATAAGGAAAGTTATCCGATGTTGGCACTACGTCACCGGATTTTCCCGATCGTCAACTTTGCATCCGGACTCGCGCCCTTCTTGCTCATTGCCGGATTCATCTTTAATGCAATGAACCTAGTCGGTATTGGTATTATTTTCTTCTCCGTAACCGTTGCGTTCCAACTCATTACGTTGCCGGTCGAGTTCAATGCTAGTAATCGTGCAAGAGAGATTATGGTATCGGAAGGTTATATCCGGAACGAAGAAGAAAGAGGCGTCGCCAAAGTACTGAATGCCGCAGCATTAACTTACGTCGCTGCAGCGTTAATCTCACTACTGGAACTGGTTCGTTACATCGGAATTTTCAATAGCCGCGACTAATGGAATACACAAACAAAAAAAAACAATACCCCACCGTTAATCGGATGGGGTATTGTTTTGCTGTAAACCGAAATAATTAAGCAAGAATGAACGAAATGACTGCGCAACAAGTGGAAGCTTGTCATCCGCGCGATGGATCAACCCAATCGTACGTGTCACTTTTGGATGAGAAATGGCTACATGCGCCGGTTGCAGCGGGTTCGTCTGGAAAAGGGCCATTTCCGGCAGCAAACTTACACCCATGCCGGCAGCAACCAGTCCACGAATGGTATCCGTCTCTTCACCCTCAAAAGCAATCTTGGGGGTAAACCCGGCTTCGAGACACGCGTGCCAAACAATCGGACGCAGAGAATACCCTTTGCTGAATAATACAAACTTATCATCTTTTAGCTGCTCTAACGCAATGCTCTCTTCACCTGCCAATGGATGATTAGGTGGAAGGATTGCATGCAGTTCTTCCGTAAGCACAATGTCACCATCAACCTGGTCATGCTTCTCCGGAAATGGAGATATGAACGCCAAGTCCACTTCAGCGGATAACACATCACGAATGAGCGTTGGGAACATGCCTTGCTTGAATCTGAATTTGACGTTAGGATAACGCTGACGGAACGCTGCTACAACCGAAGGAATCAAGTGAATACCGAGACTGTGAGGAAAACCGATACGAATTTCACCATGCTCTGGGTCGAGAAACTCATGAACCTCACCGACCGCTTTGTCCAGATCTTTCAATATGCCTTCAACCCGTTTGCAAAAGAGCTGCCCGACTGCGGTCAACTGCAGATTTCGCCCTTTTTGCATAAAGAGGTCTACTCCCAGTTCTTCCTCCAGCTGATGAATCTGACGACTCACCGCAGACTGCGCTACGTGCAATTCCTCCGCCGCCTGCGTAACATGCTCCTTCTGTGCCACTTTCAAAAAGTAATGCAACTGTCTTAATTCCACTGCCCCTGATCTCTCCAATCTACTATACCCTACTTATCCTTGATTGCATTCCGTCTTCAGACCAATCCGACTACTGCTTAAAGCTGCGGGGTTTCCACAAGCGGATGAGCAGTCCATAAATGAAGAATCCACCTAACAACCCACCCAAATGCGCCATCCAGTTAATGCCTGTCATGGCAAAGGAAAAAATAATTCCGAATACAAGCAGCGTATACAACGTTTTACGTGAGGTTTCGTCCATCATTGTCCGCTGGAACAAGGCTACATACAGAAACGCACCGTAGATTGCATAGATTGCTCCTGAAGCACCTACTGAGATTGTCGTCGCCCCAACCGAGTTATACCACGCAACAGCCAGAATGTTGCCCAGAATGCCTCCACCCAAGTACAACACACCATATCTTACTGACCCAAGCAACCGTTCCATTGGTGGTGCAAATACGATGAGAGCAAAGCTGTTAAACAACAAATGGCTGAAACCAGCATGCAAGAACATCGACGTAATATAACGCCACCATTCTGCTGCAAATAACTCATGATTAACAAGCGCTCCAAACTTAAGCAGCGTCATACTGTTTGTGGAACCACCGTTCAAACTCAACACAATAAACATAACAACATTGGCAATTAAAAGAATCGACGTCAAAGGGAAAAATTTCAAATAACTTTTCCAGTTCTCATACCTTATAAATATCATAAGTTTCTGCTTTCACTCCACCCTGTTCAGATCGGCCTTCAAGTATGACCCATATTAATGATCCTTCGTCCGAATTGGACAATGCCTTTCATAAAAGATTATAATGGATTTTGGCACGGATCACCAACTTATAAGGAGGAACATTATTATGGCACAAGAACGTACAGGCGCAGCCACCTTTAAAGGCAACCCTATTACATTGATCGGACCCGAGTTGAAAGTGGGCGATCAAGCACCCGATTTTACACTGAGTAAAAACCTGGTTGAAGATGCATCCCTGAAAGACTTCGCAGGTAAAATCAAATTGATCAGCGTTGTTCCTTCACTGGATACTGGCGTATGCGATGCCCAAACTCGTCGCTTCAATGTTGAAGCAGGAGATCTTGGAGACAATGTTGTTGTATTGACAGTAAGCGTTGACCTACCATTTGCACAAGCACGCTGGTGTGGAGCAGCCGGAGTTGACCGCGTCGTAACACTGTCTGATTACAAAACACGTTCATTCGGTGAAGACTACGGTGTTCTGATCAAAGAATTCCAATTGGACATGCGCTCCATCTTCGTGTTGGATGCTGAAGACCGAATTACATATGTGGAATATCTGCCTGAAATGACAGACTCCCCTAACTTCGAGCAAGCGATTTCCGCTGTAAAAGCCTTGCTGTAAAAGGTAGTTCACGTTCAGAACAAAAGCGAGGAAGGTTAACCTTCTCTCGCTTTTTGTTATTCACCCATCTATTTCAATCATTTGACTTATACTTACTCAGCTTCTTATCCAATACGGAGAACAAGTTCATGATCGTGCGATAATTAGAACCCAGATCTCCAAGTGAACCACGTGAAGCCGAATACATATCGACCGCACTACGAACAGGACTTACCGATATAATGGAAACCGTAATATCCATCGTCCGTCCAAAGGTAGTCCGCTTCTCCAGTATGACCTCTCCCACAGAAGGCACTTCATGCAGCACTTTATAACCCGGAATTTTTTTGAGTGTCGAAGAAACCTCTTCCCAGGCTCTGTCTTTGGATAAGTTATAATACCGTGTTTTTAATTTGGGATCCTTGGCTCGATCGCTGGTTCCCTCCATGCTGCGGATGATACCGACGAGCGTTCTCTTTAAGGTCAAGACCCTTCCTCCTTTGAATGTAACCGTTCCATTTATGTATACTAGTGTAACATTGTTCATGTAGTAACAAAAGGGCAAGCGACACTTTTAACAAAATACAGCCAATCCAACAAAATAAGCTCAAATAAAAAGCACCCTGAAATTCCTGGATTAGAGGAAAGAGTCAGGGTGCTGTACATGATAAAATAGGAACCCGCCTATGCCGTCCGGCTACATTGTCTTATGAACCTGCTTAGCAGGTGGGTGGCCGCAAAAATGTTTTTTGAAGTCCCCATGTCATATAGACAGGGCGTTTCAGCAACATTCTGTATTGATCTCCCGAAGACATCATCATTGGTTCAAAACAACGAATAACCGAAACGTACATCGCAGGATGTACAATTATTATATCCCTAACTGTGTAAAAAGTAAATGGTGACAGCTCATGTTTTATTTTTGGATATTATCTTGTTTTTCGTCAGATGGCTTAATTTCAGATGGTTCAGCCGTCTCTATCGTCTCAACTGACTCCCCTGCCTGTTCAGCGGCTTGTGCCGCTTGTGCAGCTTCCTCTTCTTCTTTCTTCAGCTGCATCTTCTCCATCTGCTCCTGCATCTTATTAAACGTAGCGTAGAAGTTGAAGAAAGCAAACCAAGCAACAATACTAATAATGAAGAAGATGAACAAGACCGGATAACGAAAACCGATATAGAACAACAATCCGCTTCCAAGCAACGTGGAAAATACACGGAATGGTCTGATCAGCGTCAATAGAACCGCATTTTTGATAATCATTCCGATGGACATGTGGTAATGCACAACCATCGAGAAGAAGTTAAAGAGAGAAACAAACAGCAGCAGCAGCAGTACGAGCATAATAATTCCGACCAGCTGCATATTCTTGAATTGTGTCATATATACTGTGTAATCCAGATACATGATGGCAAACAGCAAGGTATAGAAGACGCCTCCGATTAAACTCTGTTTGTAGTTCTCTTTGTAACCTACAAAGAAAGTACGGAAGATCGGCACGTCCGTATCACCCATATTCCATTTACGAACAACCGTAAACAGCGCCGACGTCGCCGGGAATAGTGTAAGCGGTGCCACAATGGCTATAGCCCAGTTCATTTGTAGTGATTCATTAGCCAGGTTCTGCTGCATCACGAGCAGTTTCATAAACAAGAAAAACAAGAACGGAGACGAACAAATAGCCCACAACAGATTGGTTGCGGCCAGTCTCGTAATCCACTCTGTAAGTCGGTAGATCCCACCCATAGCTCCTTTAAATTCCAAACAATTCTCCTCCTCCGCAGCCTTGCGTCTAGCCTTAATTCTAATAATATTAATATACCTTATTATAGATAGGAAAAGCCAGCCCTTCCCGAAAAGAGATCGACAGCATACTGGTTTCGCATAATCTGCACATAAAAAAATGGAGCAGTCGCCCTGCTCCATTTTCCAGTTCACACTTGTATATTATTCGAAAGAAGAATCTTTGGCAGGACGACGTCCTTCGTTGTTGCTTGGACGTGGTTTGCGGTCACGGTTGTAACCACCTTCTCTGCTTCCACTTCCACTGCCACTGCTGTTACGATCGCGGTTGTATCCACCACGTCCGCCACCACTGCTGTTGCGATCACGGTTGTAACCACCGCCACCACTGCTGCTGCGGTTGCCGCTGTAACCAGATGGTTTACGTCCGCCAGAGCGAACATCCGGTTTGCGACGTTTTGCACGGATCGGATCTTCAGGAGTCAGATCAACTTGAGCATCTTTTTTGTCACCTGTCAGGAGCTTCAGCGCAGCTGACAACAGTTGAACAGAATCATATTGCTCAAGCATTTGAATCGCGATACCTTTGTATTCGTTCAGTTCGCCAGATTGTACGATTTCGAGCAAACGCTCAGCTGTCAAACGTTGTTTTCCTTCTACAGCCTCAGCCATTGTTGGCAGTGGTTTGCGCGGAATACGATGACGTGTTACACGCTCGATGAAGTGCAGGTGGTCGATCTCACGCGGAGTTACGAAAGACCATGCAGCACCCTCTTTACCCGCACGACCTGTACGGCCGATACGGTGAACATAGCTCTCCGGATCTTGCGGAAGGTCAAAGTTCACAACGTGAGTTACGCCGGATACGTCGAGTCCACGTGCAGCTACGTCTGTTGCAACGAGTACATCAATGCTGCCATCACGGAACTTACGCATTACTGTATCACGTTGGTTTTGCGACAAGTCACCATGAAGACCGTCAGCAGAGTATCCACGTTTTTGCAGAGCTTCAGCCAATTCGTCAACACGACGTTTAGTACGTCCGAATACGATCGCCAGCTCAGGAGATTCCATATCCAACAAACGGCTGAGTGCTTCGAATTTTTGACGCTCAGGCACTTCGATGTAAGCTTGGTCAATCAAAGGTGCGCTTACTTGTTTAGGGATCACGGAAACGTGCTCAGGGTTGTTCAAGAATTGTTGAGCCAATTTTTGAATGTTAGGAGGCATTGTTGCTGAGAACAGCATTGTTTGACGCTCGTCTGGAACTTGTTTCAGGATGGATTGAATATCCTCCATGAAACCCATGTCGAGCATTTCATCTGCTTCATCCAATACAACAGTTTGTACATCATCAAGTTTGATTGTTTTGCGGTTGATATGGTCCAAGAGACGTCCTGGTGTACCAATGATGATCTGTGGTTTTCTTTTCAGTGCACGGATTTGACGAACGATATCTTGTCCTCCGTAAATTGGCAGGGAGCGCAAACCTTTGAAGCGAGTGAGTTTTTCGATTTCTTCGGCAACTTGGATCGCGAGTTCACGTGTAGGTGCCATAATGAGGGCGCGGATTTTTTCATCACTTTTGGAGATTTTGCTGATCAATGGAATACCAAATGCAGCGGTTTTACCAGTACCCGTTTGAGCTTGACCGATCAAGTCTCTGCCTTCAAGAGCAAGAGGGATTGATTTGGATTGAATCGGAGTTGCCTCTTCAAAACCAAGTTCGGTGATCGCTTGCAGCACCAGTGGTTCAAGATTGAAATCTGTGAAATTTAAATTTGTCAAAATTATTCATACTCCTTCTATATGGTGGACATGGTGGACAATCCACTTTGTTGTCTGTATTCTTAAGTAGCGTTAATATTTATAGGTTATCCCATCAAGTCGATTTTATTTTCACAAACGAACATAATTCGTGAATGGGTCCCCAACATAAGACTAAAACTACATACATGCGTTTGAAACATTTCAAATTTTATCGTTCCATTTGGAAAAAGTTTCCTACTCAAGAATATCCACAAATCATTATATCACAAAACAATTCAAGATTACCAGCAATCTGGTTTTAAATATAAATGAGGTGATTAAATTGCCCAAAATGGTTTGGCACTTTTTAGTGATCGTATTGGGTGCTGCAGCTATTGCCTGCGGCTTCAACTGGTTTTTGGTTCCCCATCAGCTTCTTAGCGGCGGGGTATCCGGTATTTCCATGCTTCTCGGCTATTTTACGAATTTGAATCTTAGTATAATGTATTTTGTTCTAAACATTCCTCTGCTCATTGCAGGTTGGTTTATTCTTGGACGACGTTTCATTACATTAAGTATTGTTTCGGTAGCAGCCACTTCATGGTTCATCGGGCTTCTGCCTGTTTTTGCTGTGGCAACAGATCCCCTTCTGAGCTGTGTTTTTGGCGGCGTGTTAGTGGGATTAGGTACAGGAGTTTCCTTCCGAGTTGGCGGCTCGACGGGCGGGCTCGACATTGTTGGTTCCATTTTCACCCGTAATCGTGATTTCCCGATTGGTACGGTAATGGCTGGCATGAACGGAGCCATTATTATGCTCGCAGGCTATCTGAATGATGACTGGAACATCGCGCTTGCCTCCATGGTATCGATCTATATCACAGGCAAAGTGCTGGATCTGATTCACATCAGCCATGTCAAAGTCACATTGTACATTATTACCAATGAAACCGAAGCGATGTTGAAAAAATTGCTTGTCCGCCCTCGTGGGGTCACCAAAATCAAAACCCAGGGAGCATATACAGACATCGAAAAGGACATGTTAATGACAGTGACTACTCGCTACGAACTCGTTGAAATCAAACGAATTATTAAGGAAACAGATCCGAACGCCTTTGTTAATATTGTGGAAACGGTTGGAGTTATGGGCTCTTTCCGCCGAAGTTGAGACAGATGTACGGTTAACAATTCTAAACATTGTGGTATAATAACGGTGTACGGCTCCTAAATATGTTGTATAGCAGGATGTGCCCTTCAATTTCACAGAACCATGTGCTTTTCCGATTCGCGCCGAATGACTTACCATTTTGGAATTCGAGTAGGAAAGGGTGATTATTGTGGATATGGAAACGGTAAAACTGTTTGAAATCGTCAACAGATGGTGCCCGGAAATGCTCCCTTTCTTAAAACCGAATGAGCTCGACTCACTGATTGTTCTCCGGGATGGGCTGGGCATTCTGGAACAGGGAGACGCAATGGAAATCATTCAGTACAGTATTTGTGAGCATCAAAATGAGATTTACATTCAATAATTTTTTTAGATTGATCACGCCGCTTCTTGTGGGGGTTACCCCTCAACAGGAAGCGGTTTTCATTTTCCCCATGTGTTTCATCACTTGAATAATATGGTTAAAAGCCCAGAGGCTTTATTGTATAATTCAAACATGGAATGCACATAGGGGAGTGGAAATGAATGAACATGTTTTGGGCTTTACTTGCTATGGCCTGGGGAACTATCAGTGGTGCACCCGCTACAGCCGATCAAGGGAATCAACCTTTTCAATCTTTAACAAACAGTTTCAACACCGCCATCATTCATTCTCAAAAAGATCAAGTCGTTATTGATGCGGATAACCCACCTGCCAAAATTGACCCTCAACCCGATGCACCCGTTGTCAAAGGCATCTATGTGACGGCTTACAGCGCCGGTGGTGCACGCATGACATCATTACTCGATCTGATGGATAACACAGAGCTCAATTCCATGGTCATTGATATCAAGGACGATCTCGGATACATAACTTACCCTACGGAGAACAAGACATTACAGGAAATGGGCAAATCTCAGCCCTTTATCCGTGATATTGATGCCTTGATGAAACGCCTGCAAAAACATGATGTTTACCCGATCGCACGAGTGGTTGTATTCAAGGATACAATTCTCGCCAAGAAAAATCCGGAGCTCTCTTTCCGCAACAAGGACGGTTCTGTATGGGCCAATGGCAAAGGTGACAGTTTCGTGAATCCTTACAGTAAGAAAGTATGGGATTACAATATAGAGATCGCCAAGGAAGCTGCTAAATTGGGATTCAAGGAAATTCAGTTCGACTATGTTCGTTTTCCGGAAGGTTTTGAAACGCGTGCAGACGCATTGAAATACACCAAGTCCGACAAGTCCCGGGTCGACATTGTAGCCGAATTCGTGCAGTATGCACGCAAAGAGCTCGCACCCCTGGGCGTCCGAGTCTCGGTTGATATATTCGGTTACGCAGCCTCAGTACCTGCAGCCGAGGGTATTGGACAGGATTTTGTGAAGATATCTGAAAACGTGGATGTCATCTCGCCGATGGTTTACCCGAGTCACTACTCCACCGGCTGGTACGGTGTGAAGGACCCTGACAAAGATCCCTATACGACCATCAAAGGCTCCATGAAAGATACACATAAGAAACTCGATCCAACCAAGGAGCTGAAACCCGTTATCCGCCCATGGATTCAGGACTTTACAGCAAGCTGGTTAGGCAGTGGACATTACATCAAATATGGCAAAAAACAGGTAGAGGACCAAATTCGTGCGATGAAAGACATGGATGTGGATGAGTACCTGCTCTGGAATGCTTCCAATCGATATACACCAGATGTAAACTATAAATAATGCACTCTTATTTTTGTTCACTTTACTCCAATAACCTCGTTCCGTATTCTCTGGAGCGAGGTTTTTTACTATGCTCTCAACCTTACCTTCCGCACAACGAGATTCCCCTCCCTATTCAAATTGAGCAAAATCCACTACAATAAATAGCTGTCCGTACATGACAGTTTAGTGATAACTCTTAAGAATAGTGAGGCACTGCCAGTGAACATGACCACCACCAGCTTTTCTCAAAAAGTAAAGCAATTCCTGATTATATTTCTACCCATCTTCACCACACAAATCGCCCTCTCTGCCATGTCGTTTTTCGATACCAATATGTCAGGCAAGTTCTCCCCTGCTGATCTCGCGGGTGTCGCCATTGGCACAAGTCTGTGGTTACCTGTGCAGACAGGACTAAGCGGTATTCTAATCGGCATTACACCTGTCGTCTCCCACCTGCTCGGTTCAAAGCGTAATGACAAGATTGGTCATAGCGTCATTCAAGCCTTATATCTCGGTATGGCGGTCGGAATCGTCGTTCTTGCAGCAGGCACATTGCTGCTCAGTCCGATTCTAAACGGAATGCCTTTGGAGCCGCGGGTTGCTCAAGTCGCTTTCTATTTCCTGTGTGCTTTGGCTTTTGGGGTTATCCCCCTTTTCGGCTACACTGTGCTACGGAGTTTTATGGATGCATTGGGCCAGACACGGATCACGATGATGATTACGCTGGTTTCGCTACCAGTTAACATCTTCCTGAACTATTTGCTTATCTTTGGACGCTGGGGCTTTCCCCAACTGGGAGGTGTCGGAGCAGGTGTGGCTACAGCAAGTACATACTGGCTCATTTTTCTCCTCAGCCTCTTTTTTGTACACCGGATTGAGCCCTTTGCCCAATATGGGATCTTTCGTAAATTGCCCAACATTTCATTGACCAAATGGAAAGAGCTGCTCAAGATCGGCGTCCCCATCGGTTTCGCTACTTTTTTTGAAACCTCCATCTTTGCAGCGGTCACATTATTAATGAGCCGGTTCGACACTATTACGATTGCTGCCCATCAGGCAGCCCTGAATTTCGCTTCTACGCTGTATATGCTGCCTGTAAGTATATGTATGGCCCTTACGATTCTTGTGGGCTACGAGGCGGGCGCAGGGCGTGTGAGAGACGCAAAGCAATACAGCCTCCTGGGTATCGGAGGAGCCATTGGACTCTCTCTGTTAACAGCTGTGGTATTACTGGTATTCGGGGAACAAATAGCGGGCGTATACTCGAATGATCGCGAGGTTATTGCTTTGACACAGCATTTCCTGATTTACGCCATCTTCTTTCAAATCTCTGATGCCATTGCCACCCCAACGCAGGGAGCACTTCGAGGCTACAAGGACGTGAATCCTGCATTGATCATAACGTTTGTCGCGTACTGGATCATCGGTCTACCGGTCGGCTACATCACGGCTACGTATACTTCACTCGGTGCCTTTGGATACTGGGTTGGACTCATTGCCGGCCTCGCTGTTGGAGCAACGGCGCTTCTTTGGAGACTGTTCCTTGTTCAGAAGCAAGCCTCGGTTCGTATGGCTGAAAATAAATAATAGAAATATAACAAAGAGCACAGCCCGCGATAAAACTGGACTGTGCTCTTTTAATTTTAAACTTTTGTTGATGACTGGATTATTGGGACAAACGCTGTGCAAGCTGGTAAGTCTCCATATCGAAGTCTTTTTTGGTATTAACCACTTTATCAATATCCGTCAGGGTCAGTTCTCCCTTGATAATACCGCAACCTTTGTCTGTCTCACCTGCGATCAGACTGCGTACGGCGAAATCTCCCAGACGACTGGCAAGGTTACGGTCAAACGGAGTTGGTGTACCTCCACGCTGAATGTGACCCAAGACAGTTACACGCGGCTCATACGTTGGGCAGCGTTCCATCAGTTCTTTTGCTACATCCTCACCCTTGCCCACGCCTTCAGCAACGATGATGATACTGTGGCGTTTGCCATGTGCAAAATTGGCTTTCATGCGATCTGCCACTTCGTCCATGTCAAACGGAACTTCCGGTACAAGAATAGTTTCTGCACCCGATGCGAGTCCTGCATGTAAAGCGATATCGCCACAGTGACGACCCATTACTTCCACGATGGAAGAACGTTCGTGTGAAGACATGGTATCGCGCAATTTGTTAACTGCATCTACTACTACGCTTACTGCTGTATCGAATCCGATCGTGTAATCGGTGAAAGAAACGTCATTATCAATCGTTCCCGGAAGACCCATCGTGTTGATGCCCAGCTTGCTCAGTTTGTTGGCACCGTTATATGAACCGTCTCCACCAATAACAACCAGGCCGTCAATGCCGCGTGCACGCAGAATGTCTGCACCTTTTTGCTGACCTTCAGCGGTATAGAATTCCTTACAGCGTGCCGATTGCAGAACCGTTCCCCCACGCTGGATGATATCCCCTACACTCCGCAAATCCATCGGGAAAATATCGTTATTCAAAAGACCCTGGTATCCACGTTGAACCCCGTACACTTCGAGACCGTGAAACAGTCCGCTGCGAACAACCGCACGAACAGCCGCGTTCATCCCTTGTGAATCACCACCGCTCGTTAAAACTGCGATTTTCTTTACTGCTGTCATGATGTTTCTTCCTCCTCTAGTTTCACTTCAGGCTCCCACCAATACGCCTGACTTACATATGCTTACGAATCCAGCGGCTAAAGATAAAGAAAAATACTCTTGTCATCGGACTATTCTTCATCAAACGCTTGGAAACGACGCGAACTTCCTGTTGTTCGCTGACTTTGGGATCAGACAGGTAAATGGCAAGCAGTCCTTCGATAATCATCCGGTGGAACGAACTTCCCGGAATCTTCTGCACATCACTGCGGGCCATCTCCACAATAAAAGCAATTCGGTCCAGCATTGTCTCCACATTCTCATAATAATTGCAGAAGTTGAGATCTCCTCCGATACGATCTTCATCCTGATCGATTAAATAATCGAGCATTATATGCAGTGCGCATACATGAGGAAAATAGGCAGTGTGGATCGAAGCCGCCTGCTCCTCTGTCAGCTGATCATCACTCGCAGCCAGAAACAGCATGAATACGCCCAGCGTAGAGCCGGTAGCGGCGGCAAATTCGTTCCAACGGAACTGAGGTGTACGGTGGCGATGTTCCGACCACCATTCCAGCAATGCCGTTTCTCTCAGTTCCGGCTTGATGTGCTTATATACCTGCAGGTCCGTGTATAGGCCTGCCAGATCCTGAATTTGAGGCTTGGCGGATGCATAGCCTGGCAACTGACGAGTCAGTTCCTGACATGAGGTCACCAGATTCCTTAGGTATCCACCATCATCCTGCTCCTCACGGAGCGCGTAATAATTGACAGGGGTTGCTTCGGGATCTACCGCATCAAGCATAGATTGATGGAGAAGCCGAAAGTCATTCGGGTCCATCGATGTACTGCGATCACACAAATTGTCCAAATAATCACTAATAGTCTGATATGAAACGATCAGTGGAATCAGAATGTGCCTGTTCGGCAAATCAGGTAAAGCATAAACGGTCCCGCCTTCACAGTGGAACTGCTTGTCCCTGAGACTGGCCAGTGCCTGATTGCGCAATTCCTCATTCGGAATTTTCTCAGCTTGGGCACGCCATCCATCCAATTCCTTCCGCGTTTCCGGAATGGTGTATTTGTACACCCCTCTCATCAATGCCAACGGTCCACGCGGATATTGATGACGATTTCGATTTGATTGGCTCAAAATAAATGTGCCTCCACTTGGTTGAATACGTATTAGAGCGATTTTTAACCAATCCTATTATAATATGATCCCCTTAATTGTACAAATGATCTCCCGCATATTCCGCACAAAAAATCGCATCCGCTTTCAAGGCTTTGTGATATACTAGGCATATTTCATCCATCAAAGGAGTCGTTGACATGACGTCAAGTGAACCACTTTCGTGGAGACGGTTATTTGCATTTTTTGTGCCGCTGGGCATATCCGCCTCTCTCGTTACCATCTCGCACGTGATCATTAACAGCACACTCGCACGTTCCGCTCATCCCGAGACGGTCATTGCCAGCTACGCTATCGCCGGTAGCCTGCTGACCCTCACCGAGCGCCCTTCAACCCTGCTGCGTCAAACCTGTTCGGCGCTGGTTCGGGACCGCCTTTCCTTTCAGGCCCTCACGTTTGTGACCAAAATATTTCTCGCTTGTGTGCTTCTGATCGGATTTCTCATCGTATATTCTCCCATTGGTACAGGTGTATTCAAATATCTGTTTGGCGTAAGCCCGGATCTGTTATCCAAAGTGATAGACGTCTACGAGATTCTCATGTATGTCAGCATCTTTTCGGTCATCCGCAACATCTATCAGGGCATCATTATTACGAATAACCGTACGAAATGGCTGACGATCGGCATGTTATTCCGCCTTGCCGGCATGTATGGCCTGTCCTTGTATTTCATATATACAGACAGCATTGACAGTGGACGTGTAGGCGCTATCATTTTTGCCGCAGGTATGATGATTGAGGCTTTGGTCAGTTTTCTTGAAGGTAACAGCATCAAACGCAAGATGCCAGCCAAGCTGGAAGATCATCCTGTTGAAAACAAGGCAGACGTCTTTCGCTTTTACAAACCGCTGTTATTATCCAGTTTTGTGGCCCTGTTTATCGGACCCGTCATTAATATCGTACTTGGCAAAACGACCGGGATTGCTCTGGCCATCTCTTCCTTTGCCGTTGCGAGTAGTCTGATGCAGCTGATGCTAAGCTTTTTTACATACATCCACCAAATCGTGCTGAATTTCTATCTTGTTGATGCCAAACTTGTGAAGAAGTTCGCACTGGTCACCGGATTTGTTCCTTTTGCCATGACCGTAACGATTGCCTACACCCCGCTTGGACCGTGGGTATTGGAAAATGTAATGAGCGTTCAGGGCAATTTGCTACAGCAAAGTTTGTGGACACTGCGTGCGTTTGTACTCTTTCCGCTGATTTCACCTTTTCTCGACTTCAGTAATGGTTTGATTTTGTTGCGCGGACAGACCAAAACGATGTTTCGCTCCCAGACGGCCAATGCCATATGTACGGTGATTGTCCTCCTCATTCTAGTTAGCATATTCCCTGCGTGGAACGGCATGATCGGTGCAGTGGCTCAATCCCTTGGCCTGCTTGCCGAACTTGTCATTGTCTGGCTTGTCATCCGGCGTACGCAGAAGGAACCTAGCATGTCTGTACACTCATCTGGGAAATCATCTTCCCTCAAGGGATAATAAATTTGAACTGTAATCAAGAATGGAGCCTTTCATCATGAAATCAAGTCATACCGCCCGGCCAGATCAAAACTGGCTGCGGGCACTCATGTTCACCATCTTCGGTTCCACCGTTCTGGTGGTATCGTATTTCCAGCTTTATTTCAGTCATCTGGGGTTCAGTCGGGCCGAAATCGGTTACCTGTACGGAATCGGTCCTCTCGTCTCCGTATTCTCCAACATGTTCTGGAGTATGGCCAGTGACCGTTACAATACCGTACGCAAAGTGATGATCATCCTGCTTGCCGGGCAACTGATCACAGGTGTCATGCTTGCCAATGCCACAACCTTTGGTCAGGTGTTTGTACTGGTGACCCTGTTTTACTTTTTCTACTACCCGGTTTATCCTCTTTCGGATACGATGGCGATTACAACCGCAAGCAAGTATGGGCGAAATTTCACTTCCATTCGTGTATTTGGCTCGATCGGATATGCGTTCTTTGCGTTAAGCATTGGATATTTTCTCGGATCTTTCGGACCGAGATGGACGATGTGGGTATGTATCGCGCTGGCCGCGACTACTCTCCTGATCGGTTTTCGATTAAAAGATCAGCCTTCGGGCAGCAGCACTAAAATGGATCTTTCGGGACTGTGGTCCATCTTGAAAAGAAGGGATGTTCTCACCTTTTTCGGCTGCGTTTTTCTGCTCGCTCTGGGTCACCGGATGAATGAAGCTTTTCTCACCATTACACTGAAAGATCTAGGCGCCAGTGAAGGGCTCATCGGCTGGTCCCTGTTGATCTCTTCGGTCAGTGAGATTCCGGTGTTTTTGCTGCTAAGCAGATACGGCAATCGCTACAAAGAACTTCCTTTGCTGACGATCGCTGCGCTGATGTATACAATTCGCTTATTTCTGATGTCCATCTCGGATACACCCGCGGCGGTCGTTGCTATTCAGACGATGCACAGCGTGACCTTTGGCATCTTCTACGTGACGGCAGTCCGTTATATTACCCGCCTTGTCCCGGATGGCTATCGCGCCACTGGTATGGCCCTGTTCACCATTGTGTGGTCCAGCGCTTCCGGTCTGCTCAGCGGAACACTGGGAGGATTGCTGCTGGAGCATACCAACAGAAACACCTTCTATCTCACTGCGATGGCGTTTTCCCTGGCCGCACTTGTTGGATTTTGTATGAAGCTTTGGTCAAGCATGAATAGCCGCACATAAACATCCAAAAAGGATTTCCCATATGGAACTCCACTTCTCAAATATATCAAAAAAAGCACAGTCTCCCATGGGGGGACTGTGCTTGGGTTCGTATATTCAGCTAGAAGCCAATCATTTATAAGAAATCCGTATGACCGGAAATATTCTTACAATTTGTTTACGTTAGCTGCTTGAGGACCACGGTTTCCATCAGTGATTTCGAATTCTACCGCTTGACCTTCTTCCAATGTTTTAAAGCCGTCGCCTTGGATTGCGGAGAAATGTACGAATACGTCCTCGCCGCCTTCAACTGAAATAAAGCCATAGCCTTTTTCTGCGTTAAACCATTTAACTGTACCTTTCAAATGAACAACCTCCTAAAAATATCGCCATCTATGGCGAATACCCTCATTATACTGTATGACCTTCTACATTGCAATTTATCTTTTCCATAAAAGTCGAAAAAATTTGCTTTGAATCCAAGGGTACGGTATCATTTTACCAAAACCGTTAGTTTGGAGACTACCTATGATAAAAAAACATGAAATATACAAAACAGACAAGTGGAATATGATGACCGTAGAAGTTCAAGGCAAATATCTGGTGCTTCGTGAAATCTCGGAAGAATGGGGCGAAGAATGCCATACCTTCCTCAGCCGTCCTGCGTTGATGCACTGGGCTGAACGCCGCTTCCCGAAAGAAGATTTCGAGAACCGCGAGGACGAATGGCGTCAACTGATGGCTGCCTTCAAAGGGGTCTAGCCCATGCAGCTTGACTCAAGCAATGTTGTCATCTTTATTATTCTTGCTTTTTCCTTAGGAATCGTGCTGATTCTGGGACGCAACTCCATCCCAGATCGTCTAAGACGGGGCATGGCTCTGATTGCCACCCTGCTGATCTGTTTCGCATTTTTCCTGATCGTTTACTTTTTGGTCAATATGGGAGCCTAGCTTCTTCAAATATTTCAATGCCCCTCAGGTCATACTATACGGGATTATTCGTATAGTGAGGAGGAAGGCCGTTGAAATACCGCAAATTGCTGTTCATTCTGCTGGTACTTAGTCTGATTCCTTCGTCTCTCTCCGCACAAGCGAGTGGGACGAAGGCAGCTTCGTCTATATATTCATCACTTCATCAAAGGAGGATTCCCATGAGTCAACTATTGAAACGTTCCGAGGTACCTACTGAACAAACCTGGAAACTGGAAGATCTATTCGCCGATCAGAAAGCTTGGGATCAGGAATATGAAGAAGTATCGTCTTTGACTAAGAAAGCCTCCGAATTCCAAGGCAAACTGAACAAACCTGAGACTCTCAAAAGCTGTTTTGAACTCGAAGATGAGATCAGTCTCAAAACCGAACGCCTCTTTGTGTATGCACGGATGCATCAAGATGAAGACACAGCTAACCCTACATATCAAAACCTGTCCCAAAAAGCACAAAAGTTAAGCGTGCAGGTTGGTGAAGCCCTATCTTATGTTACACCCGAAATTTTGTCCCTTCCGGATGATCAGTTGGATGCCCTCATCTCCAACGAGAAACTCTCTGCCTATAAGTTCACATTGGAAGAGATGAAACGTGAAAAGGCTCATGTACTGAGCCAAGCCGAGGAAGCTTTGCTCGCACAGGTGGGTAACCTATCCCAGGCACCACAGACCATCTTTAGCATGTTGAACAACGCCGATCTCAAGTTCCCAAAAATCAAGGATGAGCATGGAAACGAAGTGGAACTGACTCATGGCAGCTATATTCAGTTCTTGGAAAATCCGAATCGGGAAGTTCGCGAACGTGCCTTCAAAGCGGTGTATGAAACCTACGGCAAGCAAAAGAACACCATCGCTGCAGCTCTGAACGCTAACGTAACTAAAAACATGTTTTATGCCGATGTTCGGAAATACCCTTCCGTCATGGATATGTCCCTTTATGGCGACAACATCCCGAAGGATGTCTATACCAATCTTGTGGATACGATTCATGAGAGTCTTCCGCTGTTACACCGTTATATGGACCTGCGCAAAAAATTGCTCGGCGTAGATAAGTTGCATATGTATGACCTTTTCGCCCCACTGGTGGATGAATACAAAATGGACATTACCTACGAGGAAGCAAAACAAACGGTTAAAGACGGCTTGAAGCCGCTTGGCAAGGATTATGCAGACGCATTGCAGGCCGGCTATGATGATCGCTGGATTGATGTATACGAAAATGAGAATAAACGTTCAGGCGCATATAGTTGGGGAGCCTACGGCACCCACCCTTACGTATTGTTGAATCACAAAGATAACCTGAATAGCATGTTTACACTGGCACATGAAATGGGCCACGCACTGCATTCCCACTATTCAGACACTACGCTTCCATATCGTGATGCACAGTACACCATTTTCCTGGCTGAGGTTGCATCTACAACGAATGAAGCTTTGTTGATGGATTATCTGCTCAATAAATCGACAGATCCGAAGGAAAAGCTATACTTGCTGACGTATTATGCAGATCAGTTCCGTACCACGGTATTCCGTCAAACCATGTTTGCAGAATTCGAAAAAATCATTCACGAGCGTGCTGAACAGGGTGAAGCTCTCACACCTCAGCTGCTTTCCGAGATTTATTATGACCTTAATGTCAAATACCATGGAGATAGCATGGTGGTGGACAAAGATATTGAAATGGAATGGGCGCGTATTCCCCACTTCTATAACAGCTTCTACGTGTACAAATATGCGACCGGCTTCTCAGCAGCGACCAGTTTTTCCAAGCAAATTTTGGAAGAAGGGCAACCTGCTGTGGACCGTTATCTTGGATTCCTTAAGAGCGGTGGCAGTGACTATTCCATCAACATCCTGAAAAAAGCAGGAGTGGATATGTCAACGCCAGAGCCGATTCGCGAAGCAATGAGTGTGTTCAAGGAATTGATTGAGCAAATGGAACAACTAACGAAATAAGGTTGCTTTCTCGTCCATGTGACCTGTGTCCCTTGCCCATTCGGGCAAGGGATTTTATAATCAAGCAAGATGCAAGCTCCATGAATTAGGGTAATTGCATACATAGTCCTGAATTGTTCAACAAGGAGGCACCACCATGAAAATGCAATGGGCACTCATCGCAGGTCTCGTTTTTGCATTACTTACCGGAATTTTTGCGGTCATTAATGTGGATTCCGTACAAGTCAACCTGCTATTTAACACGGTTCAAATCCCGCTGATTCTGCTCATTCTTGGCTGCACCCTAATCGGTGGAATCATTGTAGGGTCTTATGGCATCTTCCGCCAATATCGACTGCAACGCGAGAACAAGCAATTGAAGCTGCGTGTATCTGAGTTGGAAAGCTCCGCAGCAAGTAGCTCTACCTCTTCTCTGGATTCGTTTAAATCGATGGATACATTCGGAACGATCGATTCGGACAACGCTTCTGTGGAGTCCGATTCCATTCAGAGTCAACGAAAAGGAAATCCTTCGGGTACGCTGTAACACATTAGAGGCAGCCTGCTGGCTATCAAGAATGGGATTGTACATTCTGCCAGACAGGCTGTATTCTGTTTTAAGAACAACTTTCTGCACAATTATTAACGAGGAGGAAATTTCCATATGAGTTTTACCATTGACGAATCCTATGTCCTATCTTTTCTGAAAAAGTTACTCGATACTCCCAGCCCTAGTGGCTATACCCACGATATTATTGAGATGATCCGCAAGGAAGCTGAATCACTTCATGTTGCTTTTGAATTGAACAACAAAGGCGGAGCTGTGCTCACATTGCCTGGGCAGGATTCTTCCAGAACGATCGGACTGAGTGCACATGTGGATACATTGGGAGCCATGGTGCGTTCCATCACATCTTACGGCACACTTAAGCTTACCTCTGTCGGTGGATTTACCATGAACAGTATCGAGAATGAGTATTGCTCCATCCACACACGCGATGGAAAGACCTACACAGGCACCATCCTTTCCCTGCATCCTTCTGTACACGTCTATCCGGATGCACGTACGTTTGAGCGAAGCGAGAGCCATATGGAAGTACGTATTGATGAAGTGGTCTCTTCCAAGGAAGATGTTCTGGCATTGGGTATCTCTGTAGGGGACTTTATTTCCTTCGATGCCCGTGCGGTCATTACACCCAGCGGATATATCAAATCGCGTCACCTTGATGATAAAGCCAGCGTAGCTGCCTTGTTCGGTATCCTGGAATCTGCACATCGGGAAAACTGGAAACCACTACATAACGTTTCGCTGCTCATCTCGAACTACGAAGAAGTTGGACACGGCGCATCTTATATTCCTGCGGAAATCAGCGAATTGATTGCTGTAGACATGGGCGCAATGGGTGACGACCTTAGCTGCAAGGAGACGGATGTATCCATCTGTGCCAAGGATTCGTCCGGACCATATGACTACGATATGACCTCGCGACTGATCGAACTGGCCAAACAAGCAAGCCTTGATTATGTCGTTGATATTTATCCACAATACGGCTCCGATGGCAGTGCAGCATTACGTGGAGGAAATAACATTCGTGCTGCATTGATCGGTCCGGGCGTTCATGCTTCCCACTCCATGGAACGCACGCATAAAGACGCTGTCCTCAATACAGCGAGACTGCTCGCCGCATATATTACGACCAAGTAAATTGTGATATGGTCATGCACAAGTCGAATGGAAATACAGCATTTGAATAAATGATCAGAGTTGTGATCTCGATCTGATCGGGCATGCCGACTTGGATATCTATCATTCACTTTTATCATGTAAAAAAGGACACTTCAGCTGCGCCGTTTAGGCGCAAGCCGGAAGTGTCCTTCTTCTTTGAAATGTCTCAATTCGCTCGTTCAATATATTCGCAATACCTACGTCCCAGAAGCTCCAGCTTCACTTTGTGATCACGGATCTCATCCTTCAGCACACGTAACGTGCTTCGCACTGCACTCAGTCCATCCTTCACCTGAGTTTCAGCTTTGCGAATTTTGTCTTGTACCATCCAATCCACAAAGAGATTATCGAAGAAATAGTCTGCGAATGAAAGCAGGCCTCCAAGGTGTAATTCCGTGTTTACAGCCATCTTCACATCCTCCAGTTCCTTCTGAAATCGGCGAAGACGTCTTCCGGCATCGACAATAGCAACCTGAGCATCATCCATTCTGCTGCGCTTAATATGGGTCGATATCATACCCCCACCCATCATGTCGTATACTCCCCAATTTCCCGCAGAGGACAAAGCCTTTTCAGCACGTTCAAGTGCATCGAGCAGATACTGACCTTCTCGATCCGCTTCATTTAGCTCCTGAAGCTCTCCCGAGAGATGTTCCCGATCCTCAGCCATCTGCTGCAATTCTGCATCTTTATCGAGCAAATCGTTTTCCTTCTTGCCCAATAACACCTTGTAATCACTTTGCCAGAATTGATATTGCCGCTGTCCGTCCAGTTGCTGTTGGGCTTGCGAGCGCTGCTTCTGGATATCCGTTAACATCTGGCATGCTGTATCGTACTCTGCCTTACTTTCCATCAACTCCAGTTCTTCTTTTTCCAGTCGATCCTCTTTTTTGCCGATTAAATGATAAAAGAATGCTGATAACGTCATGTTGTTGAGGCGATCCACATCGTTTTGTTCCTTCTGTAGATGCTCCAGACGCTGCTGTACTTTCCTTTTCCATTCCGCTTCCTCCTGATTCAGCTTCTCCAGCCGATCATTCCATTTCTCGTACATTCTTCCCTTTTCCTTGATCACTGCCAATTGTTCATTCAGTTCTCTGTACATGGATGTGGAGTTCTCCCCCTTCTATGGAATTCTTTATTTAATAAACGGTTTGAATATGGTTAACGTTTCATATAAATTCATTTTCATCAATGCAAAAAAAATCGCCCTCCCCCAAAAGACGACTACAAGTCGCTTTTGAAGAGAAGACGATTCACTGAAAATATGCTTTAAGACTTGCTGTTTTCAATCTGTTCCGCAAGCTCATTCAGAACGGTCCACCGTTCCATCAGTTCGTCCAGATGACGCTCCGCCTCCGCCTGCTCTGCCATTAACTCCTGTAGACGGGCTGAATCGCTGAACGATTCTTCCATCTCTTTATTAATGCGGGCGATATTGGCTTCAGCTTTCTCGATATTCTCATCAATCTGGTCATATTCACGCTGTTCCTTGAAGCTGAACTTCAACTTAGGTTTAGCGGCCGAGGCAGTAGGTTTACTTTCTTCCGTTGCTGCCGATTTCAATTTAGCAGCTGTTCCCGTCGCACTATCCTGAGAAGATGCAGGGGCATTTTTCAACATCCATTCTGCATATTCACTGTAGTCCCCAACATGCACACGTACAGCACCATCACCTTCAAAAGACAGTACTTTATCCACCGTCCGATCCAGGAAGTACCGGTCATGGGATACGACAAATACAACACCCGGGAAATCATCGAGGTAATCTTCGAGTACTGCAAGTGTCTGAATGTCCAGGTCGTTCGTCGGCTCATCCAGCAGCAGGACATTCGGTGCAGCCATCAGCACACGCAGCAGGTACAGACGACGCTTTTCTCCGCCAGACAGACGGGAGATTGGTGTCCACTGTGACGCAGGTGTGAAGAGGAAACGTTCCAGCATCTGAGCTGCTGTAATAAGAGATCCATCAGCCGTTTTTATATTCTCGGCCACTTCCTTGATGTACTCAATAACCCGCAGAGATTCATTCATCTCCTGATGCTCCTGAGTGAAGTAGCCCAGATTAACCGTCGGGCCCACAACAACCTCACCGGCATCGGGTTCCAGCTTACCAGAAATCATTTGCAGCAAGGTTGATTTACCGCTACCGTTCGGTCCAACAATACCTACCCGGTCACCTGGTACCGCAATGTAACTGAGATCGTCAATCAATTTGCGGCCATCTGCCGATTTGGACAGATGCTCAATCTCCAGTATTTTTTTACCCAAACGTGTGGAACCCACGGATACCTCTAGTGAGCCTGAACGATTGGGCCCCTGTTGATCCTTCAACTGTTCAAAGCGATCAATTCTCGCTTTTTGTTTCGTGGTCCGTGCTTTTGCACCGCGACGAATCCAGGCTAGCTCCGTACGCAGCAGATTTTGCCGCTTTTGTTCGGAAGCAGATTCACGCTCTTCACGCTCAGCCTTCAATTCCAGGAAGCGGGTATAGTTAGCCTCATACCGGAATAAACGCCCATGATCCAGCTCCAGCATCACATTTGCTACTCGATCCAGGAAATAACGATCATGCGTAATCATGAGCAGGGCGCCGCGCCGTTTTTGCAAATACTGTTCCAGCCAAACTACAGAATCATTATCAATATGGTTCGTAGGCTCATCCAGAATGAGCAATTCGCAGGGATGAATCAACGCAGAAGCAAGCGCCACCCGTTTGCGCTGTCCACCAGACAATGTGCCCATCAACGCATCGAACTGACGAATGCCCAGTTTGGACAGAATGCTCTTCGCTTCACTTTCCATCTGCCAAACCTGGAGCTGCTCCATTTGCTGGTTCAAGCGCAACAAACGCTCTTGCAGTGCCTGATCGGAAGGATTAAGCTCCAGTAGCTCCATTGTTTCTGTATACTCACGTACCGTTTTCATCTCCGGGCTGTCGCCCTCGAATACTTGTTGCAAGACTGTATTATCAGGGTTAAACTGCGGATTTTGTGCCAGGAACTGTATACGCACGTCATTCCCAATCGAGATCTGGCCCTCATCCGCTGGCTCCATACCTGCAATGACACGCAAAAACGTGGACTTTCCGGTTCCATTGACACCAACGACACCAATCTTGTCCTGATCGCCCATACCGAATGAGGCGTCTTTAAACAATATTTTCTCACCATAGCTTTTCGCAACTTGCTCTACCGTCATTATGTTCATTGCTCGTAACCTACTTCTCTGTAAAATGTATTCAATATGAGGCTGCACATAAGATGCAACTACGCTCACTCACGCTATACTTGCAGAAAGGAACGACATCCGTCCAGAAACAGAGCTGCTGCAAAGGCAATTCGTTTGTTCAGGTGCTCCTCATTAAATTCCGGATTCAACATGATATCCATCTTTAGCCGATCGAGAATTCCGATATAAGCTTCTGCTAGCAGCACAGGCTCAGGCACACCAGCATTCTCTAACACCTCACGCACCATGCTCATATATTCATTCATGAACGCCTTCATGAATTTCATCAGATCCGGATCATTATTGGGTGCCATAAAAAACAGCTTGGTATGATTTCGACGCTCATAATAATACGTAAGGTGAGTCTTGGCGATCGCACCCAGCTTATCCCCCGTACTCTCATGTGATTTCAATGCATAATCCAGGCGACTGATAAAACTGTCGCAATCCCGCTTGGATACGGCGATAAATAATTGTTCCTTATTTTTGAAATATAAATAAATGGTGCCTTTCGCGATGCCTGCTTCGTCCGCAATATCGGACATTTTCGTCTCATAGAATCCTTTTGAACCGAAAATACCATAAGCTGCATCCAGAATTGCCTCCGATTTGTCTCCTTGCACAGTGCTCAAACGCACTCCCTCCCTACGACGCCAAAATGATACCCAAACCGATCGCTAAACATCCGCCGATCACCGAACTGAGCACGTTCACCAGATCATTACTCATCCAAGACCAGCCACGCGCTCGAACGGTTTTGTGTCCACAATGTTCACTAACCTCGACCTCACGGCCGCACACAGTACAACGATACATATACTGAACCGTTGCGCCCAGATAAGAATCGGCAAAAGCTCCTGCCAATCCGCCTACAAGGCCGACACACGTCCAGCTGAGCAGACTCAATCCTCCGATCCCGGCAATCCAGGAAAAGAAAAACGCACCCACGCCGATCAAAGCTCCACCTATGGCAGCAGCCAGCGTCCCTAGTAATGAAACACCTCCAGAGGTACCTGGAGTCAGCACCTTCCATGTCACGACAGAGCGCGGTGGCTTACGGCTGAGACTTCCCCACTCGGTTGCCCATGTATCTGAAGTAACTGTAGCCATGACACCGATAAAAGCATACATCCAGGCCGGGTGTGGAAGGATCCAGTTCCCCAGAACAAGAAACATGCCGATTCCACCATTAGCCATGACCTGTCCAGCATCACGATTGCCCGTCTTGGCATAGGATTTCTCAAGCTCCTGCTTGCGATCCTTGCGAAATTTGGAGAACAGTGTTGAGGTAATGAAAAACAACAGCAGTGTTCCAAACCAGAACAGGTTGCCCGCTCCGTAATATATCGTACCCATGATCACAGCCGCCAGGCAGCCGGACAGGGTTAGCGACTTCTTCGCGTAGGCAGCACCCGCCACAATAAAAGCGCATACGGCGCCAATAATCCAGTCCATAAGTTCTCCTGCATGTGGCAGCATCTATGGCCCACATGACGTTTTATATTTTTGAAATTTAATTATACCACGGTTTGAACCCAATGCCGAAACTCCCTGGCCCCGCATACAAAAAACCTGATTCGGCAACTTTGAAAGCTGCCAAATCAGGTCTATGATATTGCGATAAAACTGAGACGAATGATCCTGCTTCCGTTTGAGCAAGGATTCGAGGATGCCATCACCTCAAGTGCCAGTTCAGACCCGCTTCGTTCCACCAATTACACCATAACGGTAGAGCACGCTGCGACCAAACCAATTGAATAACCGATCGGTGAGAAAGCCCATAAAGCCCAGAGAAATCAGGCCGACAAAGATCCAATCTGTGCGAAAGAATAATCGAGAATTCCAGATCAGATAACCCACGCCTTCATTCGCAGCAATCATCTCTGCGCCGATAATAGCCATATAGGAAGTGCCCATTGCCAGTCGTACCCCCGTGAAAATATACGGAGTCGTCGCCGGAACAACGACATGTTGCAAAATCTGCCATTCGTTTGCTCCCATGCTGCGGGCTGACCGGATCTTGTCTTCTTCAATGGAAAGTACACCTGTCAGCGTGTTTAACACAACGATGAAGAACGTTGCATACATGATGAGTGCAATCTTCGATTGCTCCCCGATCCCGAACCAGACCAGGAATAGGGTAATGAATGCAATCGGCGGAATAAAGCGGATAAAATTAAGGAAAGGTTCGGCAAACAGCCGGATCATATGAACCTTGCCGATGATAAGCCCTACCGGGATCGCTATCACACTGCCAAGCACCCAACCCGCAAGCACACGTGTAAAACTAATTCCGATATACTGCATCAGTGTACCGTCAGCAAGCAGTTCACGGGCACCGAGAATGGTATCCCACGGACCGGGAATCACTTCAGGACCATAGAGCATGGCCCCTAGCTGCCAAATCAGAATTACCGTCACCCACAATAGAGGGATAGACACCCACTTTTTCTCCAACCATCTCATATTACTATCACCTCAATTATTCTTCAAAATGGCTTTGAATCTGGTCATATAGGGTGTTGAACTCGGACGAGGCAATATTCCTCGGATAAGACAGAGCATTGTCGTATATATCCGTTATCTTGGATGAAGGCCCTACTGACATAATTCCTATGCGCTGACCCAGCAAGAGCGCCTCCTGAATATCATGAGTGACAAAAATAACGGTCTTGTTGGTTTCCTGCCAAATATTGACCAGCTCTTTCTGCATCGTACGCCGAGTCATTGCATCCAACGCCCCAAAGGGTTCATCCATCAACAGGATAGCCGAATCGTTGGCTAACACCCGGGCCAATTGCACGCGCTGTTTCATGCCACCTGACAGTTCCTTTGGAAATTTAGCTTCATGACTACCCAGTCCAACAAGCTCGATGTATCGGTCTGATATTGTACGCCGCTGAGACTTGGGCACCTTGGCCATCCGAAGTCCAAACTCCACATTCTCCCTTACGGTAAGCCAGGGAAAGAGAGAAGAATCCGCCTGCTGGAATACCATGGCCCGATCTTTGCCTGGTCTATCGATCTCCTTATTATCCACCTTGAGCTGACCGCCCGACTTGGAGATAAAGCCTGCAATCATATTTAGAAGCGTGGACTTGCCACATCCGCTGGGACCAAGCAGGACAAAGAATTCCCCTCCCTTGATGACGAGATCGACATCCTTGATAATATAGTGTACATCTCCATGAGTGGGGGCATTGTATGTTTTGCGAAGCTGCTCGATACGAATCGTATGCTGATCTGCAGGTAAGGACATGAGAACACCTCCAATTCAATTTGCGAGTTATTTACTATAAGTCACTTTATCTGGCAGTGTCTGCTTCAGGGGCTCTAGGTTCAGTTTGCTATCGAGATCAAAATCGTGTTCGATGATCCCGTTATCCACCATATACTGCTTCTGCCCTGCCAGACTGTCATAAGCTGCCTGGGTAAATCCAACTTCCCATGGATTGATTGGAAGATCCTTCAAGGTGGCCTCCTTAGGCTGCTTGGTTTCCTTATACATCAGGTCTGCAACCTCTTCAGGATGTGCCTGGGCATATACGGAGGCTTCATTCAGCGCTGCGAGAAAACCACTCACCGTTTCAGGGTTCGCCTGGATAAACTCATTGCTTGCTACGAGTCCCATTCCTAGACGTACAGGAGTTTGGGACATATCGGTGAGCTGATGCACGCCTTCAAGCGCATCGAACTTATCAGTCAAGGCGGAACCAATGACCCAGGTTGCATCTAAATCGCCTTGCTTTAGTGCAATGTACGCTTCGTCAAATGCTCCCTGACCCACCTGAGTTACTGCACCTAACTCCAATCCCTGGTCCTTCAAATATTCATCCCACAGGTAAGGAATAAATGTACCGCGGATGAAACTTACTTTTTTACCCTTCAGATCTGTACCACTCTGTATATCGTTCTTGGCATACAACTTCCATGCAGCTGCTGCTTCATTCGTAGCCTGACCTGCGGAAGCAATGACGGAGTAATCCCCTTTTGCCAAAGCGTTCAATACAGGAAAGTCAGCTCCGTACGCAATATCCACCTGCTTAATAAATAGTGCATTTACACCTTCTGCTGGCGAACCAAACGTAATGCTCTCTGCATCAATACCGTGGCTTGCAAAGAAACCTTTGGCAATAGCTACCCTGAACGTTGGGTTTGTACTTGTATCTGCGATCCGGATTTTCACTTTTTTGGCCTCTGTGCCGGAGGCACCCTTTGCTTCGGATACCGATTCGTTTGCAGAACATCCCGATAATATCAATAACATGGATAAGAGCATTAATAACGCACCAGTTAAGGTGGATGGTTTTCTCACAATATGCACCCCATTCGTTCTAATCATTGTTCGTCGCTCTGCGCCACCTTACTTGCCTTCATCTGACGTTGCCACACAGGCTGCACCTTCAACAAACGGCAGTGTTACTTCAACACTTACAACGGATGAAGAACCTTTGGGCGCTGCTCCCGGCACTCTGTAGGCGGAAACATCAATGGCTTCAATAGCAACCTCTTGGGGCTTCTCCAACTGTGGTACCCAGTGATAAGGCACGCGATACGAACGATAGACCATATTGGTGTTCCGTCCATCCTTATAAGGGGAAATATATTCCCAAACCAGCTCATACTCGGATGTAACCTCGAACAATCTACCATTGGAGCCTTCCGTAATTAGCGTGTTACCATTAGGCAGGCGCTGAGCGGAGCTGATATACGGACTATAAAATTTATAGGAATCTGTCGGAACGGAAAATCCGGCTTCTGCGGATGTATATTGCCAAACGATCTCCAGCGTCACCGGATTGATCTCCAGTATGCGTGAATGATCGCGAACAGCATGTTTCAAGCCGTATGGAGAAGCCGGATTGGGCAGGCCATAACCGGCCCAGCCACCATTGTCGAATACCAGCAGATTCCCCTCTCCAGGCAAACCTTTGGGAATGATATGTGCATGGTGCTGTCCAATAATGGTGCCAATATGCTTTACTTCAGGCAAAGAGTAATCCGGCCCTAGTCTCCATACGATCTTTCCACTCTGTCTGTCGGTTATTGCGATAATATTTGCTTCTCTGGCATCCCAGATAATATTGTCGGGATGGAACCGCTCGTCTCCATTTTCATAGAAATGGTTTGGACCAACATAAGAAGCTGAATTAATATGTAGCCAATCGCCCACACCACCACCGAGATGTCCGAATGAGCGTGTGTTCGGGTCACGGTACAGAACATTACGGGCGGCCTCATCAAATCCAAGTTCCTCAAAGTGCTCGTTCGGCAGCCACTCCCATAATACATTCCCTTCCCAATCGACTTCTATAATCGCATCATCAAGCAGAGGTTTATCCGAAATGGACGGGTTATTCACATTTTTATGAGCAAGAATCAGTGTCTTCCCGCTCTGGGTCTTAGGTGCAAGCCCAGGGGCGTAATAGCCGACCGGATTGCCTTCACGCTGAAAATCATGGTGCTGACGAGCGTACCACAGCGGTTCATATCCCGGATCTTCAATGTGTTCGTAGCTGTTGTACTTCCATACAATATTGCCTTCCCAATCCACCTGAACCAAATCGACGTTGTCCTGGATACCGAACTTCGGATCTCTTCGCCCTGTGCTGCCCAATACGAAGCCACCGGGGAAAACTTTGGCCGGAAAACCCAGCAGCCCTTTCCACAGGTGAACCTCCTTACCATTCATATCAATCAGTACAACCCCTTCCTCACCTGCCTGATAGACGGTATAACCGCCCCAAGCCTTATCAGGGTTATATACGGTTGCCCCGGTTGGATAAATTGTTGAATGCCCCATTGATCATCTCTCCCTTGGATTGTTTGTTTTCACATCAGATCAAACTTTAATAACTGAGATAGTTGCTCTTTCCGGTATTCTCCCTCTGCTTCTGTTCAGGGTCACTTTCGGTGGATGGATCGTGTTCCTGCCTCCCGTTGTTCTCTGCCAATTCCAGCAGCGTATCCGAGAATCCCTCCAGATTCGCTATCACCCGCTCATAAAATTGGCTTTGCTGCTCCAGTTCCTCCGTCGTAAAGCCCTCAAACAGAAGCGTGATACATCGGGCACCGATATTGCTGTTACGTGCAAACATCTCCCGTCCACTGGCAGTAATGTCGAGCAAAACCGTCCGACGGTCATCTTCCTTGCGCCTGCGGATCGTGAGTCCCTTTTTCTCCAACTTGTCTGTTAACGCTGTAATGGCACCTGAAGTGAAGTCCAGTTGTTCAGCCAAATCCCCCAATCGCTGTTCCCCTTCACGAATGATTTTGTGCAGGATGAGCATGCCAGGTAAACTGACCCCCTCTACCGATATACGATCTCGTTCTTTCACGAATCGTCTGACCATTTTACGAAACAACCAATCTGTCTTCTCAAACGCTTCCCAGTCGTTATTGCTCATTTCATCCTCCCTGTCTAACTGAAAACGGCAGTAAATACGAAAAAAGGCTCCCGCGGACATTCCATAGTGGAGTAGTCCCGGGAGCCTTTGGTGGTCCAATCAGCTCGCTTCAGTTCAATTTATTTCACTGTTCATTTAATTAGTGTTAAAATAATTGAGTTTATCATATAACCCACTAACCCAACCTGTCAAGTGTGAATTTAGATTTATTTTTTCGTAGCTCGATTTCACTCAAATTTAGATTACTTATCCGGTTTTAAGTTTCACTTCAGCTTTCCCGGTTACACTATCCTCAGAGCGTTACATCAAACCAGCTACGATTCAGTTCGTACTTAACCATAGAAATGAGGATGACACATATGAATATGAAGCGCGTAATCATTGTCGGAACAATGATTGTCACCATGTCTTTCGCCGGAACAGCCTGGGGCAGATCAGCGATAACCCCTATACCTTTAACGAAATGGTCCATCGTTAACATAGATATCAAAGACAATAGCGAGGATGAGTTGCTGAGTGCTCTGAATCAACATTCTGAAGATGACTTGGTTCAGGATCTGTACGCGGGTAAATCGCTGAGGATGATTGCAGATGAGAACGCTGGTGACTTCAACGAGGTTGTCGCATTGCAAATAAGGCAGCTCAAGGAGCAGTTAGATCAACGACTCGCAAGTGGGAGTATTAGCGCGGAGCAGCACGCAGTGCAAAGCAGTGAACTGGAAGAGTTGGTCACGGAGAGTGCCAATACAGCATACAGCTTCGCGTAAATGAATAGTCTCCCGTGTGCTATGGCAGAGAATGAGGGCACGCCAAAAAGGAGCGTCGAAACGCCCCTTTATCTGTTTCATATTTACTCTAAGTAAACAGACTGATGATGCATGACACTTACTGAACTGCTGCTGAAATCGTGCATTTGCCCAAGCATTCGCCGCCCCAGGACAGTTCAAGCACATCTCCTGCTGCCGTTGGTCCAACCCCTTCTGGTGTACCTGTAAAGATGACATCTCCAGGTCCCAGTCCGTAATGATGACCTACATAATCCACAATATCCTGTAGACTGAAGATCATGTTACGAATATTGCCACGTTGGACCTCGGCACCGTTCTTGGTGAGTGTAAAGTCTTTCTCAAGAAGAGCCTGGGCCCCCGGAAATGGCTGGAATGCAGTAACCGGAGCCGAGTTCTTGAACCCTTTGGCTGCCGTCCACGGATGGCCCTTTTTCTTAATGACCGTCTGTACGTCACGTAATGTAAAATCAATGCCAAACGCATACGCGTCAACCAATACATCCACAGCCATACCCGGCTCATAATCCCGCCCGATTTGAATGACCAGTTCAGCCTCATAATGAACTTCGCCCTTTGTCGCAGGCAATTGCAGCGTTTCACTATTCAAGGCCACAACCGCATGGGAAGGTTTCATAAAGATCATCGGTTCATCCGGAACCGCGTTACCCAGTTCTTCTGCATGAAGTTTATAATTTCGTCCTACACAGTATACATTGCGAATGTTTGTCAGCATGGATTTTACGACCACCTTTATCGGATTCATTAGCGTATATGGAGCATGTTCATCTTTTTATTATATAAGTACATATCATATTTTCGCTATTCAAAAAATTGGAGTTTATGGTCTGAAAAATCGGCTGCTCGTTTCCTGAAAAGCCTGTTCCCACACATCAGGCCGGTTTGTGCATAACATCAGCTCCGGATCAATCGCCGCAAGACGCTTCATGATGATTTTGTCATCCACTGTCCAGGCCATGACCTGAATGCCTTCATTTCGCATCTCGCGCATCAGCGATTTGTCCACATTGGTGTAACCGATGGAAAGAAAACTGCAATTCATCTGCCGCAGCACTGCTGCCAGATCCCCTGGCCGTGCATCAATAATCAAACCTGTTTTGAACTCCGGGGCCAGTTTCTTCACTTCAACCAGCGCCGCAGGTTCAAACGAAGTGATGACCACATCATGCTGCATATGTCTCTTCCTCACCTCATGAATAACCGCTGCCGGCAGACCGGGATACATATTGCCTTGCGTTTTCAGTTCGATATTCAATCTCACTTTGCCACAGGTGCGGTCCAACACTTCACTAAGCGCAGGGACACGTTCCCCTTTATAGGCTTTTCCTTTCCATGATCCCGCATCCAGCTGCTGTATATCTGCCCAGTCCTTTTCTCGAACAAATCCTTTTCCATTCGTAGTCCGATCAAAAGTAAAATCATGAATAACCACCGGAACACCATCACGTGATAACTGTACATCCAGCTCCATCCACTGAACTTCCGGCTGTTCCATGGCAAGCAGAAATGCAGCCATCGTATTTTCTGGTGCAATGGACGAAAATCCACGGTGCGCTACACAAAGGTTGTTCATTTCATCCCCTCCTAAATAAATAAATTGAACCTTAATTTACCGATGCGAATCCGTTCGCATCAAAACGAATACCTGGCGAGAGCTGGGTCATCTGCTCCAGCAGAAGTTTGTTGGCTTGGTCCACCATGGGAATGGCCTGACCCAACCCTGCTTCATAAGGGATAACCTTCATGCTGCATTTGGCATCCTTACTACAACTCGCCTGAAAAACCGCTGTTTTCCACGTTTCCTCTGTTGTTGATTTCGAGAAAATAAAGTTGCCTGTACTATATGCAATCCATTTGCCTTTGTAGTACTCCACCCCTTGCAAGACATGGGGATGCCCACCTATGACCAGGTCGGCTCCTGCATCTACAAATTCATGAGCCAGTCGGGTCTGATCATTATTCGGAGTGCTGACCCGTTCTTCTCCCCAGTGTGCAACAACAATGACCAGATCAGCCTTTTGGCGGGCTTCCTGAATTGCTTTTACCGCTCCAGTAGAATCGTAGGTCTCGGCAACACCTGCCCGATTCCCTTCCGCTTTCCAGCTTGTTTCAGGCACAACCCGACTGAATCCAAGCAGTGCAATCTTCATGCCTTTGCGCTCCAGATAAGCTGGTGCATAAGCCTCATCCCTGTTCATACCCGCTCCTGTGTGCGCTATACCGTATTGCTCAAGGTAAGTTAACGTATCAACCAGACCTTCTACACCTTGATCCAGAATATGATTGTTGGCGAGATTCACGGCGTCAAAACCTGCTGAAGCCATCGCTTCGAGCGCTTTTGGCGAAGACTTGTATACATAGGTTTTGTTTGCTGCACCAGTTCCACCAAGGGTTACGGGGGTTTCGAGGTTTCCAATGGTCAGATCATCTTCCTTGAACAAGTTGCCGAGCTTTGCAAAGGGATAGTCATAACCATTCTTATCCAACAATTCAGCCACTTTGCCCGAAAACTGGATATCCCCAACAAAGTTAATGGTTACATCGTTTGCCGAAGTAGATGGCTGTGTCGTCTCAGTTCCTGTACCTTCACTCCCCTTGGAGCCAGAAGAAGCAGAAGTATCCGTCGTTTTTTTCGTTCCCGTATCTGTCTTTCCATTTGCCTTGGAGTCTGCAGCATCAGGCTTTTTCTCACCAGACTTACCGCCGGAATTTTCAGTTGCCTGTTCAGTAGAACCCTCCGACACATCATCCGAAGTATTACCTGCCTCCGTGTCAGTATCAGGTAAATTTACCTGCTCACCACCTTGAGGGCTCTCTTCATTCACAGATTTCTGATTCACAACCGTTTCTTTTACTTCCGGGTCCGCCTGCTGTTCCTTCATTCCAACTGCATAATAGAGGCAGACAAGTCCGATAGCCACAATCAATACCAAATTAATGATCCAGACCATACGTTTGCGGGCACGTTTTACTTTTTTCTTTTGTACACTTCGTTTTGATCTTGGGGGATACATAGGCAACTCCTCTTCTTGTTCACAGCAATCCTTATCATATTATATCAGGCATATTCTGGATTTCCATCATTCCTTGGAAGTGCGAACATTGAAAGAATTCATCTCTCTCCCCTTTTCGCTTTATGGTGCAAAAAAAAGGCCGTCTCCCCTGTAGAAAAACTCTACGATCGAGACAGCCATGTACGTTAATTATTTTGCAGCAATGAGTTGCGTAGCTTGCACTGACATTTCCTTCGCCTGTCTGATACAGTCAGGCAAGCCTACCCCTTCATAACCAGCACCCGCAATGTATACCCCCGGCAATTTGCTGCCAAGTTCCTCCCGGAGTGCTGCAATCTGTTGCAGGTGACCTACTGGATACTGCGGCATGGATTTGCGAAGCCGAGTAATTTCCGAGAAGATCGGAACGGCCTCTACGCCCATTGTTTCGCGCAAGTCCTTGAGTACTAGATCTGTCAGTGCATCATCCGGAAGTTCCACATTCTGTTCGTCTCCGGAACGGCCAACATAACAACGAAGCAGTACTTTGTCATCCGGGCTGGTGTGCAGCCACTTAGTTGATGTCCAAGTACATGCTGTAATATTGCGGCCTTCCTTACGCGGAACGAGGAAACCAGACCCATCAAATACATGTTCAATATCCTTTTTCTCAAAAGCCAGCACCACATTCGCTACCGATACGTAATTGATTGCATCCAGAGCCGCTGTATCCACATGTGGTTGCAGCAGTTCAGATGCAACATACGTAGGCACGGTAATGACTACATCATCTGCTTCAAGACGCTCTCCGTTATCCAGTTGAATGCTATACCTGGCCGAATCTCCAGTCTGAACCTCCAGAGATTTCACGGAAGTGTTCAGCCGTTGATCCACGTCCTGCAACTCATGTACAAGCGCATGAACCAGGCTCTGCAAGCCCTGACGGAAGTTCAGAAAAGCACTTTTCTTCGTTCCCGTATGGGTCTCTGTCGGTTTGCGGCCAGTCATCATTCCTCGGATCAAACTACCATAATCCCGCTCCACTTCACCGAATTGCGGAAAGGTTGCCTGAAGACTCAATCGCCGCATATCACCTGCATAGATGCCTGCGAGCAACGGTTCAGTCAGGTTTTCCAGCACTTCCGCTCCAAGGCGGCGCTCAATCATATAACCAAGCGATTCATCCTCCGTTGTACGACGGGGAGGGATGACAAAATCCATTAATGCGCGCAGCTTGCCTGCCGGAGATACAAGACCACTTCTCAGAAAAGGTCTCAACTCCGTCGGAATACCGAGAATGAGTCCTGCCGGCATAGGATGCAGCTTGCCACGCTGCATGATGTACGTTTTTTTGGATTCCGGATTTTGGCTGACCAGTTCATGGTCAATTTCCAGCTCTTTAGCCAAATCAATCATCGCCGTTTTGCGCGCAAGGAAAGAATCTGGTCCCTTCTCAATGACGAACCCATCCCGGTGTAGCGTTTCAATCATGCCACCCATGGAAGAACTCTTCTCAACCAAGGTAATGACAGGTTCAACCCCTGCTTCCCGGTAATGCTTCCGAATATAAAATGCCGCGCTTAGGCCGGTCAGACCTCCGCCGACAACAACGACACGACGTTTATGGTCTTCCATTACTCATCCGTTCCTTGCTGCCACTGGTTAATAATGACGTCACTTAACGTTTCCATGTAAAGTGGGTCACTATTGAGAGAATCGATACGCATAAGGCGCATGTCGATCTCTTTGGCAATCGCTTTAGCTTCAATATCAAGATCATAGAGCACTTCCAGATGGTCCGATACGAATCCAATCGGTGCTACAAGCACATCTTCCACCTGTTCACGAGCAAGATCCTGAAGCGTGTCCAGAATATCAGGGCCCAGCCACGGCTCCGCCGTCCGCCCCGCACTTTGCCACGTGAACTGCCAGTTCGTAATTCCTAAACGGGAAGCAATGACTTCCGAAGTCTCCAGCAGTTGCTGCGGATATGGATCACCGATATCTACAATTCGTGCAGGCAGACTGTGTGCACTGAACAGCACTCGCACATCCCCGCGTTTGGCTCCCGCTTCCTCGAAAGCATCCAATTTGGCGCTAACACGTGTGGAGAGAGCCTGAATCAATTTCGGATGCAGGTGATAACTCTCAATGAAGGACATCTGGATACCCAGTTCTTCCGCTTTCTCACGAGCACGCTTAATGTAGCTCCCTACACTCATCGTGGAGAAATGTGGTGCCAGCACGATGCCTATTGCAGTCTGAATTCCATCCTTCGCCATCTGTTCCACGCCATCCTCAATGAACGGATACGCATGCTTCAACCCTTGATAACAACGGAATTCAACCTCATTGGAACGGTCATCGTTGTTTAACGTCTCCTGGAGGGCCTTCACCTGATTATCCGTGTTTTCCCGAAGTGGGAATACACCCCCAACGATCGCTTCATAACGGTCGGTCAATTCTTTCAGTTGTTCCGGTTCAGGCGGACGTCCTCTCCGGATATGTGTGTAATACGCTTCAATACTTTCCATATTCTCAGGTGTGCCATACGACATCACCAGTACACCTACTGTATTAGTCATTAGTAACCGTCACCCCAGTCTTCAGTGCTTCAGCTGAATATTCATGAATATACGCCGTGAGTTCTCTTAATTTATCCAAAGATGCTTCAGGAAATAGTCCGTGCCCCAGATTGAAAATATACCCCGGCTCCTTGATACCTTCGTCAATAATCAATTTGGCATGCTGCTTGATCAGATCCATCGGTGCTGTCAGCACATAAGGGTCCAGGTTACCTTGCACAGCAAATTTTCCGCCTAGTCGTTTACGTCCCTCGGAGATTGATATTCTCCAATCCAGCCCAATCACATCAGCTTGCAGATCATGCAGAGTTGGCAGCAATTCACCAGAAGCCACACCCGGGAAATAAATTTTCGGTACATTCAAATCCGATAATTCGGTAAAGATACGAGTAATCGTCGGCAACACATACGTTCTAAAGTCGTTTGGCGAAAGCGCGCCAACCCAGCTGTCGAACAGTTGGAATGCCTTACCGCCGTTCGCAATGTGTGCACGGACATATGTAATCACCATATCGCCCAGTTTTTGCATTAATTTATGCCACACTTCAGGTTCACTGTACATCATCGTTTTGGTCCGTATGTACCCTTTGGAAGGTCGGCCTTCAATCAAATAGCTGGCAATGGTAAACGGTGCACCGGCAAACGTAATCAGAGGTACATCCAGTTCCTTGTCCAGAATTTGAATCGTCTCCAGAATATGAGACAGATCTCCTTCAACATCAATGGGACGCAAACGATCCACATCAGCCGCCGTGCGGATTGGATTGTCTATGACAGGTCCAATATTTTTAACAATATCAAAATCTATACCGAGGGAAGCAACCGGATTCATAATATCGGAATACAAAATAGCCGCATCCACACCAAGTTTACGTACCGGCATGAGTGTAACTTCAGCTGCTAGCTCAGGTTGACGGCAAATTTCGAGCAAAGAATACTTTTCCTTAATCTTGCGATATTCGGGATCATAACGCCCAGCCTGACGCATGTACCACACGGGAACACGGTCCACCTGCTGTTTGAAGCTGGCCTGAATCAGACGATCATTATAGCTCATGTAAGAAGCCTCCAATAGTTTTTGGACTCATAAATAACATTATGCCCTTTTTAAAGAGCGGTAACAACCACGTGTCGATCTGTTCCGATGACAATACTATGACATTCCTTACATCCCCTCATCCATATGCAAATTATGTTATAATGAAAGAATCGTGTTTTTTTGAAACGTTGCAGAAACGATCGGAAAGGAAGTGAAAGCACTTTGAAAACGTGGAAAGTAAACCTCATTGTGCTTTGGTTTGGACAATTTCTGGTCAACTCGGGAATGACCATGATTACCCCGTTTTTGTCCCTTTATCTCGCCAGGGATCTTGGCGTGGTTGGTGAGCATGAAATTGGCATATGGGCGGGATTTATATTTGCTGCCAACTTCCTCACCTCATTTTTGTTCCAGCCCTTGTGGGGCAAATTGTCTGACAAGTACGGACGGAAAATTATGTTGCTGCGTTCCGGATTCGGGATGGCGATTGTTATTGCCTTGATGGGTTTTGCACAGAACCCATGGCAGCTCCTTTTATTACGACTGCTCAACGGTACGATCTCGGGCTTCAACCCGGCAGCAGTTGCATTGATCTCGGGTACAACGCCGAAAGATCGCATGGGTTTTGCCATGGGCATCAGCCAATCCGGCCAAGTGGCCGGTACGATTCTGGGTCCGCTGATCGGCGGTTTGCTTGCTGATGCAGTGGGCTTCCGCCCTATCTTCTATATTACTGGCGGACTGATCTTTGCGGCTTCAATGCTCGCCATGTTCCTGGTCAGAGAGAAGTTTGACCGCAAGGAAGCGGCCAAACTGCCGGAACAATCCGTATTGTCCGGTCTGAAGGAACTGAACAAGTCTCCCCAGTTACCTGCGCTATTTGCTGTAACATTCCTATTGCAATTTGCCATGATCAGCCCGATGTCACTCTTGCCGCTATATGTACAGAAGTTACACGGTTCGGATGTCAACGTCGCCTTCTGGGCAGGGCTTGTCGGCGCAGTCACGGGACTATCCAACATGGCCATGTCCCCGATTCTCGGGAAGCTCAGTGACAGGGTAGGTTCACATAAGGTACTTACATTCTCTCTTATAGGAACAGGGCTCATGCTTATACCTCAGGCTTTCGTGCAGACGGTATGGCAGCTCATCATCGTCCGTTTCATGATGGGTGTGTTCATGGGTGGCCTGCTTCCAAGTGTCAACGCGCTCATTCGCTCCTATACGCCAGATAGCATGATTAGCCGGGCGTTCAGCTTTAATACGAGCACACTCGCATTGGGTAACATGCTTGGAGCCGTTATTGGCGGCTTTATGGCAGGGTTCATCGGCATCGAAGGACTGTTCATCGTCTCTGGTGGGCTGCTGCTGCTCAACATGGTATGGGTAAGACTCAAGCTGTACAAAAAGCCCCCTCTGATCAGAGAATCGTGACGCTTGGATTCAAAAGTTATTTATTCTTAAGAAAAAGCCGCTTTCAGCGCCTATTAGGCATGAAAGCGGCTTTTGGCATTCATTTGTTCCAACCTCAACATGGATTCATTGTGTCAGATGGCTTGTAAATTGAACTTGTGAATTGAATCGGATATTCTTTAACTCCAAATACAAAAGCACTTTGAATCGGCTGCAAAACCGTTTCCGGCACAAGCTGAATGTCTTCCATTTGGCGAAGCATCGTCTGAAGTACAACCCTCGCCTCAAGTCGTGCAAGCGGCGCACCGAGACAGAAGTGAATACCAAATCCAAAACCCATATGTCTGTTCGGCTTGCGGTCAGGCACGAATTTCTCTGCCTGATCGAATTGAGCGCTGTCCCGGTTGGCCGATCCTACCCAGGATATCACCTGTTCCCCCGCCTGAATCGTTTGCCCGTTCAATTCTACGTTTTCTTTGGCAATACGCCCAATAGCCACAATTGGCGGATAATATCGCAACGTTTCTTCTACCGCAGTCGGGATAAGTTCAGGGTGTTCTCGCAGCTGCTGCTGAAGCTCAGGCTGCTCTGACAGAATACGAACGGCATTGGTAATTAGATTGGTTGTCGTTTCATTACCGGCAGCAAGTAACAAGATGCAAAATCCGACCACTTCCTCTGCCGTTAGCTTCTCCCCTTCAATCTCCGCAGCAAGCAGTAAAGAGATCAGATCCTCCTCTGGTCTCTGACGTCTTTCTTCCATAATGGTCGTGAAGTAGCTCGCCAGTTCCTGCTGGTTCCGTTTCTTTTCTTCCATCAATTCCTGGAAAGCTTCATCACTGTCATCCCGCGCACCCTTCACAAGTGCATCAGACCAGTCTTTAAACTTTTGGCGATCTGAAGCAGGGACGCCAATCAATTCGGCAATCACGATAACCGGAAGTGGAGTAGCAAGATCATCGATAAGACGCATACGGCCTTCTGAAAAGTGCGTAGTCAATAATTCATCAGCGATTTCCTGAATACGCGGAGATAATGCTTCGATCGCTCTAGGTGTGAACGCCTGATTAACCAGATCCCGCAGTTGTTTGTGCTTCGGCGGATCTGTAGTAAGCATGCTGGCGTTGGCACGATCACGTTCAGAAGAGAACAGTTTAGGGTTTTTCAACACATATTGCACATCTTCATATCGGAAAACATCCCAGCATTCTCGATGGTTGTCATAGCGGACTGGAGTATTTTCACGAAGTTCAGCGTACACCTGGAAGGGAAGTAATTGCTGCTCCACCGCCTCCAGCTCCCGGATCGGAATGTAATTGGCATACTTTCTGGGTGCTCGGTTCATCGTTTCTCCTCCAATCATTAATATATATTTATTTACATATTGAAATCACCATATATTATAGACTCAACATTGCGGGCATACAAATATTTGGCAATAATTGTGCCTCTTTTCCTAGATCGTATTACAAAAATCGCCAAGACTTGCTAACTTACACCCCTACTATTCGTTTTGGATAAGATCACTTCTGCTATGGACGATCCTGCAACACTTTCCCCAAAATTTCCTTCTAAATCTATCAGGCCAAAAGACTCATATGTAATAAAATATTACACGAAAATTTATTTATCATGATTTCATATTCCTTTTCTCTTTTTTAATCTTCTCATATTTATCCATAAAACCTTATAAATACGCTATATACTCTATATTTCTATCAATGTAACCGATTACTCTACCTTTATCTTCAATTGTCATATTACATAACATGAAATACAATAAATTTGAATTCATATACATATCATCCTCAACAAACATCACACGAAACTAACCTGAAGGAGAGTGCTATTCATGAAAAAAACTTCAAATCTTCGTCCTTGGGCTGTATGGAGCACAGCCGCTTTGACAGCTCTGACCATTTCCCTGTCCCCCATCGGGACCTATGCGGCTCAGGCGGCTACGGTTGAAGTGAGCGGTACAACCAGTGCGGTTCAGACCGCATCATCCACGCCGGCTCGCAATACGACCATCCCTGCTCTATCAGATTCGTTCAAACAATCCGCACTGCCTAATGTTCTGGTCATTGGAACGGGTGGTACGATTGCAGGTCAATCCGAGGATGCAACCAGCTTCCAGAACTATAAAGCTGGTACACTCCCGATTGGAGAAATGGTCGACGCCTTACCGGACAAACAGAAGATTGCAGATGTTAGCACACTCCAATTCGGAAATTCAGGTTCAGGTTCTTATACCATGTCTGATCTCTATGACTTGTCTCAGACGGTAGATAAGGCTCTGGCTCAGTATGACAGCGTTGTAGTTACCACCGGTACAGATACCATGGAGGAAATAGCCTACTTCCTTGACATGACCGTACAAAGTGACAAACCCGTCGTCATTACAGGGTCCATGCGCCCTTGGACAGTTATCGGCTCAGATGCACAAGCGAATCTGTACAACGCCATCAAACTCGCAGGCAGCGGGCGCACCACTTCATTTGGGACCGTGCTGATGTTGAACGACACGATTCAATTGGCACGTGGCGTGACCAAAACGAATGATTATCGAACAGACACGTTCGAAACCCCGATGCTTGGTGCAGTAGGTTATATTGATGAAGAAAACATCCGAATTTACCGTGCTCCTGCACGTGCCTTGAAGCCTGAAGGTACATTGAAACCGGCTTTCGACCTGAGCAAAATCACGAAGGCAGATCTCGCCAAGGTGGAAATTGCGATTTCCTATCAGGAAGCTGGCGGCGAAGCCATTGAAGGATTTGTGAAGGGGGGCGCCAAGGGAATCGTAACGTCCGGCACAGGAGCAGGCGGTATCTCCAAAGCGATGGGGCAAGCACGTACCAAAGCGGTGGAGGATGGCGTAATCTTCGTAACGACCACTCGGACAGGTTCAGGCAGTGTATATGGCGGAGGGAAAGGCGTTATCGCCGGTGACAACCTCAGTCCTCAGCAAGCACGCATTTTGTTGATGCTTGGGCTGTCCTTCAGCGATGATTTTGACACGATTAAAAAATGGTTCGAGACTAACGGAACGCCGGAAGTTTAATAAGGCTCTCATCACTTTCTTTAAAGAAAACAAGAGACGATTCACTCCCTGTCTCAGGGTTGTGATCGTCTCTTGTTTTTTTGTGTAATTGCCCCTCATCTCCTGCATTTAAGATTTAGGTGCAACACGGATTTCATTTCATTTATATACTCACTTATTTATTTCATTGGATGATCGCAGAAACAGAAATAACCGCTTGAATGTCGATCCATCCGAAGTTTTCTCCTGTAAGCTGATACGCTTACTTCACCCAGGCCAGAGCCAAACCATCATAATCCGGCAGCATCGTCGTTATGAGCCGCGGGTCACTGGCCATCTGCTCGTTGAAGCGCCGAACCGCGAGGACAGCCGGACCCTGCTTGTCCGGATTCAGCGTACGACCGCGCAGGAAACAGTTATCTCCCACAATGACCGCCCCAGGCCGCGCAAGCTTAATGGCGTAATCGAGGTATACGGGATAATTCTCTTTGTCTGCATCAATGAAGAAAAAATCGAAGGTACGTCCTTCCTGTGCCAGCTGCTCCAGACTGTCAGCTGCGGGGCCAATTCGATATTCGACTTTATCCCCAAAGCCTCCTTCCTCCAGATGACCACGAGCCATCGCTGCGTATTCCTCTTTCAGTTCCAGCGAAGTCAGGGTTCCCCCGTCACTTAAACCGCGAGCAAGACAGATACCGCTGTATCCGCCCAGCACGCCGATTTCGAGTACAGCCTCCGCTTTCGATGTCTTCGCGAGAAAAGTGAGCAAACGGCCATAGGCCGCTGCCACCGAAACTTCCGGCATGCCGTTTGATCGGATGGCTTCTTTTACCTTTAACAAGAGATCATCCTCTTGAAATAATTGATTTACATATTCGTCAGGGGTCAGATTCACCGCTAAAATCCTCCTTGGACACTTGGACTGCTTTCCATATGGATGCCAATGTTCTATAATAAATGTTTGTTGTCAAACACAGGCGGTTGAACTGCTGCATCGGCTCGAAAGATGAATGCATTAGCTCACCGCATTTCTCATTGTAAGTTTTTTCACGGAAAGCGGCAAGGTCGCACCGTCACTATACAGCTGAGAGAAGGATATTCCTTCTCCAGCTTGAAATGGAGTTGAAATGAATCACATGGCTCAATTGCAATTGATTGCGACCTCGGCGATGGGACTCGAGGCTGTTGTTGCCCGGGAACTGAAGCAGCTGGGGTATGAGGATGTTACGATCGACAATGGCCGGGTTTTCTTCACTGGAGATTATATTGATATTTGCCGGTGTAATCTGTGGCTGAGAAGTTCCGATCGGGTGTTGGTCAAAATGGGTGAATTCCCGGCGACAACATTTGATGAATTATTTGAAGGTACCAAAGCATTACCTTGGGAGGAATGGATTCCAGCCGATGGCGAATTTCCGGTTGAAGGTCGCTCCCAAAAATCTCAGTTGAGCAGTGTGCCTGCATCACAAGGGATCGTGAAGAAAGCAATCGTAGAGAAACTGAAGCTGACTTATGACACGGAGTGGTTCCCAGAGGATGGGTCTCGTTATGTGATTGAGGTCATTCTGCTGAACGATCGCGCCCTGCTTACTTTAGATACGACGGGACCTGGTCTGCATAAACGGGGTTATCGTAAACTCGTAACCGAAGCACCACTTAAAGAAACGCTTGCTGCGGCACTTATTCAGCTCAGCCGCTGGAATGTATCCCGTCCATTCTATGATCCATGCTGTGGATCAGGCACAATGCTGATTGAAGCCGCCATGATCGGCTGGAACATTGCACCAGGACTTCGTCGGACCTTCAACTCCGAGAACTGGGCTGTCATTCCTGAAGAATTGTGGGAACAGGCTCGCGAAGAAGCATTTGACGCGGTTCGCGACGATATTCCATTGCAAATTTCGGGCAGCGACATCGATCCGGAAGCCATTGAAGTTGCACAGGCAGCAATCAAGAGTGCCGGCTTCGCCAAAGACATTGAAGTCAGCGTACTACCTGCTCATCGTGCAAGACCACAGGGCGAATATGGTGTCATTATTACCAACCCTCCATATGGTGAACGTTTGAGTGAAGAGAAAGAAGTGCAGAAGCTGCTGCGTTCTTTAGGGCGCAGTTACCTCGATTTGCCGACATGGTCCTTTTTTGCCATCACGTCGACCAAATCTTTCGAGGAAGACTTTGGCCACAAGGCAGACAAGCGTCGTAAGTTGTTCAATGGACGCATTGAAACCCAATATTATCAGTATTTGGGCCCACTGCCTCCACGCAATAAAACACCACAACAATAATAATATTGGAATGATCAAGCGCTCCTGCCTTCTACGGCTGGGGCGTTTTTTTGTATGTATTCCGGGAGAAAAATGATTGATCTTAATGACATTGCTTCCGCATAAAGTTTTTCTCCCCTGGGCATAGTTGAAAAGCCATGACACCACGCTATAATGGATAAAGTCCTATTTTACATTCCGTTAACAAATCCATTCATCAGGGGGGAGACATATATGTTTGTCACTAAGCCAACACGCAGCCTTACGCCGCGTGGGCTTCTGAATCATCCACTTACGTTATATCTTATTTTTCTTGTACTCATGCTGCTCAAATTAATGTGGCTCCACCACAATCTGCACGCTTACAACATTACGATGGGGCTTCTGGACAAAGTGATTGCCATCGGTTCGCTGCTGCTTCTGTCCTTCTGGACCTGGTGGCTGCCTCGCCGGGGCATGATTATATCACTCGTTATACTCAATCTGCTGCTCACTGCTCTAATCTATGCCGATATGGTTTATTATCGCTACTTTCAGGATTTTTTAACGATTCCTGTGCTGATGCAAGCCAGACAGGTCGACGCTTTGGGAGACAGCATCGCTACGCTTATCTATGCCAGTGATCTGTGGTTCTTCGTCGATTGGCTGGTGGTTATCCCCTATGCGGCGATCCTGCTGTTCAGCAAACGTAACCGTCGTGGACGTTCCAGCGCATATTCGAACGGGTTGAACTCTTACTCATCAAACTCCCGCAAAACAACCATGCGTCGTCGACTCACCGCAGGCAGCATTGCCCTGGTGTTGGGTCTGGGGCTCGCGGTTGGTCCGATTTATTTTTATAGTAAAACCTGGGCAAAAGGGTTGTTCGATAACAACTGGTGGAACGTGTCCATGTACAACGTTACCGGACTTCTTGCTTTTCATGGCTATGATCTGTACAACTATGCCAAAGACCAGCTGGGCTCCGGACCGGAGGTCGATCCTGCCGATCTTGAACAGGCGGAAGCTTATTTCGCCAGCAGACAACAGGCTGACCCACCGAAGGATGCGATGTTTGGCAAGTACAAAGACAGCAATGTGATCATTGTCCAAGGTGAAGCCTTCATGAATTTCATGATTGGTCAGAGCATTGGCGGACAGGAAATTACGCCTCATTTTAACGAGCTGATGAAGGAAAGCCAGTACTACAGTCATTTTTATCATCAGACAGGTCAGGGGCGGACATCGGATGCTGACTTTGGGGCCAATATTTCATTACATCCACTGTCGGTTGGATCCGCGTTTGTCCGTTACGCAGACCACAGTTATGATTCCCTGCCTTCTATCTTGAAAGATCATGGTTATAGTACGAATGTATTTCATGCCTATGAGAGTGGATTTTGGAATCGCTATACAATGTATCAGAATATGAAGTATGACAAATTTTACAGTAAAAATGATTTTGAACAGGATGACCCGCTTGGCTGGTCACTGTCGGATGAGTCCTTTTTCCGCCAATCGGTTGAAAAAATGAGCAGTGAGGTTACAGAGCCATTCTATTCTTTCCTGATTACTCTCAGCAGTCATCATCCATACGCGTTACCCCAAGATAAACAGCAGCTGGATGTGGGCGAATTCAAAGGAACGATGTTTGGCAACTATCTGCAATCTGTTCATTACGTGGATTCTGCGCTCGGCAACATGGTGGAAGACCTGAAAAATCGGGGATTATGGGACAAAACGATCTTCATGTTTTATGGGGATCACGATAATTCTATCAAGGAACAGCCACAATACGAGAAATTTCTCGGGCGTTCACTAACTGATCTGGATATGGAGCAGATTATGAACGAAGTGCCTTTGCTGGTGCATCTGCCTGACGGAGCCGCAGCGGGAACGATTGACGAGCCTGCCGGACAACTGGATGTTACACCTTCAGTACTGCATCTGCTGGGTATTTCAGATCAATCCTACTACCACATGGGCAACGATGTGTACGACGGTTCCTCCCGCATGGTGGTATTGCGCAGTGGTGCATTTACAGATGGCTCCCTGTTCTATATTCCTTCGGATGATTACATCTATGACAGCGGCTCCTGTTACGATCTGTCTACAGGAAACAAAACGGATATTAATGCTTGCCGAGCTAGTCATGATGAAGCAACAAAGCGACTGCATGTGTCAGATACGGTTAATACGTTTGACTTGATCTCGCGTTTTCGTGAGGAGCAAGCGTCTGATTCCGAATCCTAACAGATATGAAACGGTACGCTGAGGGAACGGTATAAATCAATTATTAAAGCTAACCCGACACTACAATGAAATGGAGCTAGTGCATTACCATGACGTCACATCCAGATCAATTCAATATCGAGCAAAAACTGTTCGATGAAGCTGCAAACTTTGTAAAACATCGCTACCCCCAAGGGTGGGGTGGCGCAGCTGCCGTTTATACTGTAGCTGGCTCGCTGTTAATCAGCGTAGCTCCAGAAGTGATTAATGACGCCACGCACTTATGTATGGAAACAGGAGCCTATCTGGAAGCCCACAAATTAAATGAGCGGGTCACCCACTCGATCTGTGTAGCACGGGACGATGAGCATTCGGAATTCAAGGTCCTCACCCCTTGTGGTGTGTGCCAGGAACGACTGTTTTTCTGGGGAGAAGACGTGAAGGCTGCCGTGTACGATCCAGATGGAGCTTTAATTTACAAGAGGTTGGACGAAATTCAGCCTTACCATTGGACCAAAGCATACCGGGATAAGTAAGAAGTTAAACTATAAGTGTTGAGGCTGCAATCCGTTGCATGCTTCAGCACTTCTTTTTTCGAGTCTGGTAATAACCACAACCTTGCGAATGATGGAAAGTCGCTATATAATTGTAACTGTATTGGTTTCATTTATAGATGATGGAGGTTTTAATGAATGAATATTGAAATATGGTCCGACTTTATGTGTCCTTTCTGTTATATTGGCAAACGTCGTTTGGAGAATGTACTGGCACAATTCCCACACCGCGATGAAGTGCAATTACAGTTCAAAAGTTTTGAGCTCGATCCAAATGCTGAATTGAACAGTGGCAAAACCAACGCAGAATATCTGGCTGCCAAATACAATATGAGTGTAGAGCAGGCACGTGGCATGAATGCACAGATGAACGCCAATGCTCGTACGGCTGGACTGGAATACAACATTGATGAGATGATCCCTACCAACTCCTTCTCTGCTCACCGTCTGACGCATTGGGCAGAAACACAAGGAAAAATGCTTGAGCTGAGCGAACGACTATTTCAAGCAATCTTCATTGAAGGTAAACATGTCGGCAATACCGATGTACTGATCGAGTTGGCTGAAGAAGTAGGTCTGGATCGCAATGCAGCAGCAGAAGCGTTGTCCAGTAATCAATTCGCAGACCAAGTGCGCGCTAACCAGGCCGAAGGCGAACAGTTAGGCATCCGAGGTGTACCGTTCTTCGTATTTGATCGCAAGTTCGCTGTATCTGGCGCTCAACCGGATGAGGTGTTCCTTGACGCTATCCAGAAAGCATGGGATGAGCGCTCCCCTTTCACCATGGTAGAGTCCAGCACTACTGACGCAGATGGCAGTGGAGTATGTACAGAAGACGGCTGCGAAATTCCGCAACCGGATCAATCCAAATAACACAAAGGCAGCAGGATCAAGGGTTATCCCCTGAACCTGCTGCCTTTTTACTTTTCCCTTTTAAATCCATCCACTTAAGATGAACTCATAATTTACACTATAACGGAGAGGGCAGAACAAATCTGGAGAAGCGGCGCTAAAAGCTTTCTGAAAGAAAGCTGCAACGGAAGCATATACTTCGCATTTATCACTGGATTTTACCCTTTGAAGATAGGGAATTCCAAAAATCTGGTGATAACGGCGATCGAAAGATTGTTCTGCACACGTAGTGGCCTAGTGTAAAGGATTATGCTTTCATTTTATATCACGAAGAACGATCCGTAACCGGAACAACTACAAGCAGATCATTAAACACTTATTTGAAATTGAGCTACACACTCAATCCCAAAACAGCTGATCCGGGTGTGGTCCTGTCCGTTTATCCGAATCCAGCGCATCAATTAGTTTCAGCTCGTCTGGAGTCAACTCAAAATCAAAGATATCCGCATTCTCGCGAATCCGCTCCGGGGTAACCGACTTCGGAATCGTCACAATCTGGTTCTGGATATCCCATCGCAGAATAACCTGTGCCGGTGTTTTCCCGTATTTCTGGGCCAGACTTTTCAAAGCCGATTCCTTGTTCAGTTTACCTCTCATAATCGGGCTCCATGCCTCCAGTTGAATGCCCTGCTCCCCGCAGAAATCCTGCAACTCCTGTTGAATCAGACCTGGATGCAGTTCCACCTGATTCACCGCGGGTACTGTTCCACCTTCATCTATGATATCGCGCAAATGGTGTACTTCGAAATTACTTACACCAATGGCACGTACGCTTCCTTCGCTATATAGACGTTCGAAAGCTCTCCACGTCTCCTTATACTGGTCTCTGCCAGGCCAGTGAATTAAGTATAGATCAATGACATTTAACCCAAGCGCCTTCTGACTGGCCTCAAATGCTCTCAAGGTTGAATCAAAGCCTTGATCCTCATTCCACAGCTTGGTTGTCACAAACAGCTCATTACGGGCAATACCACTGCTCGCAATAGCTTGTCCAACTTCTTCTTCATTTCCATAAACGGACGCCGTATCAATGCTCCGATAACCGACTTCCAATGCAGTCTCCACCGCCTGCTGTACTTCCTTGCCCTTTGCTCGATAGGTCCCAAATCCCAGCCATGGCATCGTCACGCCGTTGTTCAGAATCGTACAATCTGTAATATGTTTTGTCATTCTGTACCTCCTGTGTGAAATTTGCCTGCTCTGGTCTATTAACCTTCTCACCAAATTTTAAGCGGCACTTTGCATACAGTTTGGCTGAGATCCATTTTGCGGGTCTTTCAAAAGAAACATAAATAACCCGCAAAGCACTGCTGCTCTGCGGGTTCTGGTGTGACAGGAACGCCTATAGATCCCCTTGCCCATTCTGACTCTGGATCGAGTTCAATCTTCTCTTCTCCTCAATGAACATCTCTTCTGCCAGCTCAACACCCTGACCTCCAAGCGAACGTTCAGCTTGAAGCATAGCCTGCTCGGTATGCGCCAAACGGCGTTCTGCCTGTTCAATGGTCTGTTCTGTTGGATGTGACATTGCCTGTGAAACGGCAAAATGAAGTTTGTTCACTGCATTCTGCGCCTGGGATACAGTCGTATCGGCTTGCAAACTGGAATCATAACGCTTCGGCATGAGTATTCCTCCTTGGGATCATGTTCCTGTTACCCCTTTAGGATGGTTGACATCGGCCTTCCTTATTCTTTTTTGTTGAAACAATAACGAATTGCTTTAATGTTCCCTATGTAAGATTAAAGATGAATATCAATGAAGTGTATAACCTTTTCCGGTCTGACTGCGTTTATTTGATAAGTACCTTTTCACAAGGAGGTGTGTGTTTGAAGAACTTTGGGATAATATTCTTTCTGCTATCTTTATTGCTGCTCATCAGCGGCTGTACACCTTCGAAGTATGAAATAACGGGATATACAGGCTCTTCCATTAATGGCGAGATTCCGGTTCCCGTGAATGCAAAGCAGCTAAGCATAACGACACATTCAGACAATCCAAACATTAAAACAGGCATTACATATGAATTGAAACATATCGGAGGAGAACAGGGGTTATATGTACCATCCGATTATTTTGAGAAGTTATCTGAAGCAGGTTGGGTTGAGCTAGAAGAAGAGCGAATGGGGCATGTTCATTTTTTGAAAAAAAGCGATACGGTCATCGCCATTGAGATTCGGGAGGATACCTTTGATATTTTTGAAATGATGCAGGGCTTTACGTTCTAATTTCGTACAATTCCTCATCAACAACTAAAAAAAGAGAGGCCGCGGCCTCTCTTTCCTTTTGTGGACAAGTTTGCCCACTGCAAATGCACACAATTACTTCACGAATTTCGCTACTTTTGCAAGCACTTCTTCTTCTGACGGAGCACTGATGTACCGACCGTTGATGAAGACAAAAGCACGCTTCGCGCAAGGACCGCAATACGATTTGCAACCAATTTTGATCTCCGTATCCGGAGCCATTTTCTCCAACTTGGCCACAATCGATTTTAGTCTGATATGATTACATTTTTCGCATACGCGGATATCGTTAGCCATGAGTTCCCCTTCTTCGCTCCCTTAGTGGTCGCCGTGGTTGCCTTTGGATGGGTTCGTAATAACGAAGCCTTCTTCAGGGAAGTAAAGGTAATCAATTTTAACGCCATCCAGCAAAGGCTGATCATTCTCAAGAATAACGTCAATCTCTTTATCGGTAGATACAACCGTATCATTTTCTTTTGGCGTATCGATATCGAGTCCGTAGTGGGCATGATCTCCATGTGCATGTGTGATCACAACGCGCAGCAATTTACCTTCGTTCTCAGGCTTGTCCAGTTCAAGTTTCAATACTTTCGCGGCATTACGTGTAATTTTGCAGTTCATTTCATTCATCTCCTATATCGTAATTGCTGGTTCCAACAATTTTTCAGTATTTCTAAACTCCAGCATCTATTGTAAAGAAAATTACTGCGCTTCGCAATAACATTGATGCAAAATCGATGTTAAAACCACCCATTTTGTGTCGGATTAAGACGACGCACCCGCTGTAAGTACCGGATATTTGCGCTCCGCACGACTTACAAACCAGTTCATCAGCAACAACGTAACCCCGATATCATCTATAGGCATAAACGGCATCACGTCAGGAAGCACCCAGTAGAGCAGCGCTGGGATAATAAACAGCAGCTTCTCACCCAAAGGGATCTGCGGAGCCCGCAACAGACGCGGCAGCCGTTTGAATACTTGTGTCCATCGTTTAAATGACAGCAGTCTTCTCCACTTCATATGAACCCCTCCGTATGAGTAATGCACTGAAATAAAACAGCACATGTTATAGTCACACCCATCATTACCCGTTCCAGAGCGATCCGGAACGAATGATGCAATATGCAGATTAAAAAACGAACGCCGATAACAGCGCCCGTTCCTGTTATACGAGTGGACAACCCGTAAGTTTCATGTTCCCCCATCCAGATTATGTGAAGTCAGGTTTCGAGGATTCCCGATCTACCCTGTTAGTGCTCTCGATCTGATAATAATTCAGCCAAAAGCATGCCAACCTCTACGCAGATGTCATCGAACTGATCCAAGGGCAGCGGGTTGACCCCGAGTCCCACTTCTACCGTGAATCCAGGCTTCCGAAACTTCTGAATGAACCAGTCTTTGTACCCTGCATCACTTCCACCCAACTTAACCGCCTTGTACCCTGAAGCCCTTGCCAGTCTGCGTGACAGCGGTGCACTCTCCTTTGGTTCCAAATCTCGGTAGTTCCAATAAATCTCCTGTCCCTGGCTGTGCAACGAAACGACAGCATCAAAAGGATGTTGCTCGGTCCACTGTGCAAGTGCCCATGCCTCCGGTTCCGATAAAGGAGCGGTTCCTGCATAATCTCTTGGCCCTGGGGACGTTATCCCTCTTCTAGCCGCCTCTTCCTCCCAATAAGCCGGGAATTGATCGTTAAGGTCTACTCCCCTGATATTGGATTTCCAATGCGTAAAACGGGAGCGTCCGGCATTCCATTCCAGCAGTTCTTCTGCATGGGGATGATCATTGACCACGCCCTCTTGCACCAATTCAACTCCATCCGGATTGACCATAGGTACAGCCCACAGCGTGGTTTCCTGCATCCAGCGTTCCGTCTGGAATTGATGCCACGGCGTAGATGTACTGTAGGCCTGCGCATATTCTTCAATGAATCGCATCAGAACGGCCGTTGTCAGCCATTCATTCGCATGAACAGATGCGTTGACATGAATATGTCTGGGTCCTTGACCCAAACGAAGATAAGGCAAAGCCTTACCCATGACACTGCTGCCAATCGAGCCAATCTCGATAAATGGATACTTCTTTTCCAGCAAACCGATATCACGGCTCATTTCACGATAACCATACTCTCCCTGCAGCTTGACGATAGTTTTTCCATTTGAATCCGGAATATGAATACATCGCCCGCACCAGTCCGGAATGTTCGCTATTTCTGGATTGGCCTCGCGCAATTCTTCTTCATTCAGTCCAAAACGTAATGCAATCACAGCCACTTTCTCCCCAGGCTGTACTGCATACCTGCGCCCCGTCCCCGGCGTAATGCGCAACATCTGTCCTGTCAGCAAATAGGGCTGGGACGCTGCTTCCGGGTTGAGAGCAGCCAGTAACTCCTTCGTCATATGGTTCGCTGCCGCAATACGCGACAAGGTATCTCCCTGATGAACAATAATCCATTGCAGCTCCATGTCGATCTCCTTCCCCTTAGGAAATTGAGTAATCTCCCGACCTTTTCTCGCTTGTGTCCTTACTGTATGTAATATGTATGCCAATCTGGTTGTCCGTCATGTGACATGAATCGCGTAAATCTCTTTAACATAAGAAAAATGTGATAACATTCCGAAGCTCTTACACATTCTCATATGATCAAAAAAATCCCAGAACACTAAGTGTTCCGGGATTCTTATAAGCCTAGAAATCAAAAAAAGTTATGGTAATTGGGTAACCTGCCACACAACTGGCGTTTTGGAGATCTGCTCTCCCAACCATTGGCGGGTAATATTCTGGAACATGCGGGGGTCCCCTGTGCAAAAAAATTGATGGACTGGCGTCTCATTTCCACTGGCCAGCTTTCGTTTATCATACAAAATCGTACTAATTTCCCTCGCCGTTTCATCTGCCGAACTAATCAGCTTCACTTCCTGCCCCATAACCTCCTGGATGGTATCCATGAGAAAAGGATAGTGCGTACAACCCAGAATAAGACAATCAATTGGCTGCTGCTTAATTTCGCCTAAAGATTGCTCCACCGTACTTGTCGTTTGCTCGGAACGGAATTCGCCTTGCTCCACCAGTGGCACAAGTGCCGGACAAGCCTGACTGACCACATCAATATAGGGAGACAACTGTTTGAGTGCAGATGTATACGCACCACTACCAATAGTTCCCACGGTGCCAATGACACCGATGCGTCCTGTGCGTGTGGCTGTGATGGCTGCTCGTGCTCCCGGATGAATGACACCAATGACAGGCACATTCACCTTGGCTCGAATATAGTCGAGCGCTGCTGCCGTAGCCGTATTACAGGCGATAACGATAACTTTCGGATCGAACTGGATCAAGAAATCAACGATTTGTTCCGTGAATTGTTTAACTTGTTCGGACGAACGGGGTCCGTACGGTGTCCGGGCAGTATCTCCAAAATAGATGATCTTTTCCCGTGGGAGCTGACGCATCACTTCCTTGGCGACGGTCAATCCCCCTACACCGGAGTCTAATATAGCGATTGCTTGCTGCACGAACACACCGCTTCCTTCTTCATTGATTTGGTTCTGTTAACAAATTGGTTCCCAGAGCTTTCTTCCTACCGTATGAATGTTCAGGCAAAAAGGTACCTACATCTTACCCGATTTCATCGCAGGGTTCAAACAAATACCGTTTCGTACAACTCCTGTACGACCACGCACAACAAAGCAGGCTCCCCTCCAGATGGAGGAAAGCCCGCTCGCGTTCAAGCTTAGTTTTAGATGTTATCTTTGGAGTCGTCGGCAGGTAGCTTCGCGATGACTTCAATACCTGACTCATTCGCTGCATCTGCATCGATGGAAGAATCGGAATCAGTAATGACGGCGGATACGCGCACTTCTTTACCTTCAGCGCAATTGCGCCAGGATTGGATATCCTGGATAACGACATCTGCCGTCTCTTTTACTTTGGATACGATCTGTGCGCTTTGTTCGCCCACCTTAGTAGCCAGCTCCTGACCTTTCTCACTCACCTGACGTGCACCTTCCGAAATGTCCTGACGCAGCTCACGTCCAGATTTTGGTGCCAGCAGCAGCGCTGTCACCGAACCTACAACTGAACCGATTAATGCTCCCCACAACAAACTTTTGTTAGAATCCTTCACGTCGCATCTCTCCCTTTACCTTAAATGAAGTACCGAATAACCAAGCAACGGACTGTTGCTCGTCAATCCGGGCGAATGCCTACTCTGTTGATGCAGTATAAGCAGCAAGGGCTTGACCTGACACTCGGATACCAAAAAAAATTCTGGATACCGTCTTTCGCACCTTCTGACGTTATCGAGATATGTCTCAAGTCTGCCGCGCCGGCTCAAGCGGAGTAGCGGCATGTTCATCACCCGGGTCCAGATCAATTACATATCTTCCTGGTGCAATCAATGCCGCCTGATGCTCACAACGCCAGCGTCGTCCGCCGGAAGATCCCAGCGTCTGTCCATCCTGTAGAACATCTCCCTGATCAAATATGTAATAGGCGGCACCCAGTAATGTCTGGGCTACCGTGTCCGGATCGAGTCCAATGAAATGACACTGTACATCAGGCACGCCAAGTGCTGACAAACCTACCGTGTCCATAACCAGCTGACGCTGTTCCTCCGTTCCCCCAGCCTGATACATGCGCACATTCATCGCAGCGTAAAGATGCTCCTCACGTTCCTGTGACAGCACATAGGCTTCCGGTTCAACCAATTTGTCACTGCCGTACCAGTATAACGCCTCACAAGGCAACACTTCCATGACAGCCTGAATCGTCTTTTGGAACAATTCGAGTCGCTGTTTGCGCGGCATGGCAGCAGTGAACATATCATGAAGTCGGATGGAATATTGGATCGTTTCCATAGCTTGTCCTGCTTCTGGCCAATGCCAGGCTTGCTGCAAAGCCCCTCCAAAGCGGGCGCGATCTACAATTTCAGTAATGGGGAGCATGCAAGTCTGAGCCGGAATATTACCTTCCTGAAAAGAAACCTTATGGTCCAGATGGTAGAAAACCAGCATCTCAGGTTTATGCTCCTCATTTCCCTGCTTCACATCAAGCCGGACTTGTCCGGTATGACGGCTCAGTGCATCCTGCAAACGCCCCTGATCTATAACGGGACGTTCCTGAAATAACAGCTCAATCATATATACCGGATGAAATCCGGAGGGTATGTCGTTCGTTTCATTATTTTCTTCTCGATCTTCTTTCCATTCGTTCGTCATGCTGCTTCCCCTCATTCCTTGCTCTGTCCCTCGGCCTGTGCAGTCTGGAAAGGTCCGAGTTCTTTTTCCACATAGGTATTGACCTGATGGGAAAAATGTTCAAGCACGCCCGGCAAGTCACTGCTCAGTGGATGCAGTTCAGACCGCTCCCAGCTGTAATAGTCCTGAACAAGCGGCTTGCGCAACGATACGAGGCGACTCAGCACCTCATAGGTTGCATGATCAAAAACCTTCTCTTCATGGTTAATCTGAATAATATCGTCATAGCTGCTCGCATCACGCATGATGAAGCCGTCTATCAGATAACTCCCCACATCTGTAACGATTTCAATTGCGAGATGAAGACAGCGTTCCTGTACCAAACCCAGCATGAGACTGCCATCCCAAGCTTGTGACGCGCGACGAAGACCTTCGGCCACCTCCGGTACGGCAGCAAGCCTGCGGGCAATCTGTTCTCTGTTTACGTAATACAATGTGTTCACTTCCCGTTCAGTGAATTATCGGTTCCTTTTTCCTCTTCGCTTCAGCCAAAATAACATCACAGGACAAGCGATCAGAAACACGACAAAAATATATAAAAATTCCATAACGTCTCTTAAATCGCTCATGCAGAGTCCCCTTTATCCAAAGTAGAATGAATAACAGATTAGATTTCGTAGTCCACTGCAATCGACTGCTCTCTGACCTCGTTCATATACTTGATGACTTCCTGATGCAGCGGATGCACCTGATATGCCTGAAGATCTTCCAGTGATGCAAATTCTGCCGTAAGTGAGATGTCAAAAGATCTGTCCGAACGAAGCACGTCGATACCCACTTCAAGCGAGACCAGAACATCAATTTTCCCTTGCAGATTGCGAAGAACATTCGCAGCAGCTTCAATACTTTCAGGAGAACGATCTTTCATTTTAAACAGAACAATATGTTTAATCATCAGACAAGCACCTCATTTGAGTATAATAATTGGTATGAATGAATTTTCTTGTATCCAAAATATATCATAACGTCCTCTATTACGAAAGGATACTTGGAAACGTTCTCTTAAAAGACAATCTAATTAGGGCTGCTTTCATTCGCCTTTGATTTCTCTTGAGACATTTTATCCGTCTGATCAGTTTGATTTGTCTGTTTTTCCTGAACTACTTCTGCTGCTTGTTCTTTAGATTCCTTATTCTCCACGTCCGGTTGCGGTTGAGGCCATTCCCTGTCAGACAACTCCTCCTGTTTTTTCAGCACCGCTATAGCCTGTCTTAGCTTGTCAGGCAATGGAAGCCCAATGCGGGCATAATTTTCGGTAATGGATATCAGCTCATTCACCAGATAAAAGTAGATGGCTCCCCCTTTAATGATGTCAGTTCCCATGAGCAGGTCAATTCGATGTGCAAGCAGAATAACCGTTAACATGAGGCCTTTGCGCGCGAGCCCCCAGAATCCAACATTACTATTCAACCCTTTCCCCGTTCTTACTGCCGCAGCGAGACCCGTAATATAATCCACAGCCATTGCAACCGCCAGTAAGCTAAGCAGCTGATCCCATCCACCAAAAGCAAACGTCATGAACGCCCCTGAAATGGCAGCAAAGGTACTTACGGATGGACTCACGTTTCTCACCTCTCCCTCTCACTCGATCTCCATACAAGATATGTAAGAATAAGAGATTTTGACAGTCCACATGCCTGGCTTAACACGCGGATTTCTAATTTCAGATTTGTGCACATTGGAAATGGGTTCCTTTAACGGACGTCGAATATTTATGGGTAAATCAGGGAAATAAACCGCATCATATCAACAAAAAATAGATAAAAGTACTAAAGTCTCACTAATAGGTAATTAGACTCATTTTATTTTTATTCATTATCTATTTGATCCCTTAAATTTAGTGAAACATTGTAATCTAGGAATATACTAGGATGTGAATTGCGTCTGGTCTAGTTCATAATTCCTCCTTTGTAGCGGATTCACGCATCCACTCATTTGAAACAGGTGCACCCGGCACTTGAAAGTACCCCCGTACTTATTGTAGTATTTGGTTAAAAAAATCGGAGGAAATATGCCTAATCAACCAGAACAACATTCCATCCAGGCGTGGTCTCTGATCAACCGTAAATATTTGGGAAAAGGCGTCCGTGTTAAACGATTCCGAAAACCGACACGCTGTCAAATCCGCAACCGTGTTCTTCTTGCCGTGCTGATGGCCAATGATATCAAGTTGTCTCAGCTCGCCGAAGATCTATCCATCTCTTCACGCAGCGTCAGCGCGTGGGTGTATGAAGGACGGATACCCGGCAGTACCAATTTGGACAAGGCATGCCAATTGCTAGGCTACCCGCGCCACATTCTTTTTAATGAAGAAGTGGTACGCAAAAGCCCTGTCATTTGTCAGCCCGAGCCTTCCCGCTTCATGAAGCGTACGGTGACCCGTTCTCCGGTTAGCAACCGTATTCTGACAGGCTTGTGTATGGTCCATGATTTGTCGGTGACAGATGTCAGCCACTGGATCGGGGTTCACCCCGGCACTTTCCGCAAATGGCTGCATCAGGGAACGCTGCCTTCTGCTGCGTTTCAGGAACAAGCGGAACAATTTTTCCGCATCCCGAAAACTATTTTGTTCGCAGATGTCATCTTGAAAGATCGCCACAATAACTAAATTAGCGAACAACCAAAAGGCTCTGTCCTCCCCCAATGGGAAAGACAGAGCCTTTTTAAAATGCCATTTTCATCGTACAGGTTATATTAAGTTACCATTTCTCCAGTCGGTTGCACTCCTTATCGTCTCTCAAGGACGGTAAGCCGCCCTCTTGCCCTCCAAACAGCTTTGGATGCACCTTTCCCTTCATTCCCAGTCACCCCTTAACCTGGGCCGATACAGCGTGCTCTCTGGACGAGGGAAAATCCATTGTCGAAAGGCGCGGCCACTTATACCCATATGCCCATATATACCTCATCCATGCTAACCAACCATTCCATTAAATCATTGATCATTTAAAGAAATAGAACTTCATCGTTAGCTCCATTCCCCGATCTATTTGTACGAACAATTTAATCCAACGCTTTATATGAAATATAAAAAAGCCTTTCCTTTTAGGGAATAGGCTTTAATTCATCCTCTAATTCAGTTTGAATAACGTTTGACCCGATCCATTCTAAACCCTTGTATGACCTTGTTCTTCAGAAATTTATCTGGCTATATTACTTTCCAATCAAGCACCAATACCTCTATTGTATACAACGACACTATCTTGTCTCATACATTACATTCAGTACTCTTAATTTGTACGTACAACTAAATGCATAAGATAGCACTTGTTCATATTATTTTTTCACTCTTATTTCGAACCGACATTTAGAATCTCATTGATATATTTCAATCCCGTATAACGATCCCGTAGCAAATGAGCTGTGGTGAAAGCATGTTCCACCATCTCCATGGATACACCCAGTTGTTCAGTCGTCGTAGGTCCCCCAACTTGCTCAAGCCAAGCTATAAGCTGAGAAGCATCCGGCAGATTATTATAAATACGGAAAATCGGCTCTTCGGATTTTTGTGCAAGATCTTTGTATTTTACGGTAAGCAATGCACAGGCTACTCCCACCTTGGCTCCATGAAAAACAGGCTTGTGCCCTGCCTCCATCAGGTCCATCTCCCACCGATGAGACAGATGATGTTCTCCACCAGATGCCGGACGGGAATGATCAATGATTAGCATAGAAATGCCGGAAGCGATCAGCGCATCCATCAATACAGTCACACCATCGGCCCGTCCTTCAGCGATACCTTTGATATTCCCCACACAGGTCGTTAGTGCTTCTTCCGTCATGCGATAAGCTACGGGGCAGAACGGTTCCCCACCCAGATCCCCGGAAACCACCCAGTCCGCCAGTGATGTATATTTACCAAGCATATCTCCGAATCCGGCGGCATTCATCTCTTGGGGAGCCTGCTCCAAAATATCGATATCCGCAAAAATAGCTTCAGGCGGCACCGCCTGGAACGTCTGTTTGACGCCGCTTACAATAAGAGGAGCACCTGCCGAGGTAAATCCGTCAACCGAAGCTGCTGTAGGTACTGAAAGAAAGGGCTTGTTCATTTTGGAGCAAACGAATCGCACCAGGTCATGGATGGTCCCTGAACCAGCAGCAATAATCGCCTGACTTTCCTTTTTCACACCCAGCAGTACCTGTACAATCCCGCCCTCATCGGCGATCACGTCGCCTGCTTTGTTCTCTGGCATGCATATCTCATCCACATGAATGCCCGCTTCTCGGATGTTCTTTACCACCTCATGGCCTGCTGCCGGACCCGTAAATCGATCATATACAACCGTTACATGTTTGTATCCTTGCTCGGACAAATAACCAGGTAACTGCTGAATAGCTCCATGCTCCAGATAGACCTGCATTTCCACCAACCGATGATCATGCCCACAAGTGCAATTCTGTGCTTCTTCGTTCCATGCGGCAATCCGCTCGTTCATATTCATTTCGCCTTAACCTCCCTTAAGAAATATCATGCATAATTACATGGAGAAAACCACAAAATGAAAAAAGGAAATAAAATGTGAGTATTTTCCTGATCACACTTTACTTCCTGTATTAAAAATTTGCAAATCCCAAACTCACATTCCCAAGCAGGTGAACCTATGAAATTAACCAAAGAAATAGGAATTTCTCTCGGATTTCTCGCAGGAACGACATTTGGCAGCGGCATCGCCTTTTTGTTTCGCTTTCAGGCATATGAGGTGATGGCCAGTGTTGCACTCTTTGGTATTGTTGGAGCGATTGCAGGCCTATGTGTGCAACAATTCATATTCAATAAATAAAAAACAAAAAAAGCTCGCGAATTGCCTTTAGAGCAATTTCGCGAGCTTTTTTTCTTCGATGCGGTCGAGAGGACTCGAACCTCCACGGGGGTTAGCCCACACGGACCTGAACCGTGCGCGTCTGCCAATTCCGCCACGACCGCATAATATGTATCTTCTCATCATGAATGAAAAGCATTCCGGTCAAGCAATTGCTTGTTTTACCGTAATTAAGAGTATACATGCTCTCTAATAAGTTTGCAACACCTTTTTCTAAGCTGCAATGAAAAGGACATATGTCCTTTTTTAACCCCATCAAACTCCCTATCGTAGACATTAAGCAGATCATGTGTCCTGCTGGACACGCTATACCTTGCATAGAAAAGGGGAGTTTTGCATGACGATCAAGAACACAACACATGAACGTATTGAAGAAGGAAAACGTAGCATTCACTGGACGGAAATGCATATGCCCCTACTCGGCGAATTGAAAACTCAGTTTGCCAAAGAGCGGCCTTTTGCTGGCTTAACCATCGGTATATGTATTCATGTGGAGCCCAAAACAGCTGTGTTATGCCGCACACTCCAGGCAGGTGGAGCCAACGTTGTATTGACTGGCAGCCCGGGCACAACCAAAGACGTAGTCGCAGCAGCTCTGCAGGAAGAAGGCATCACGGTATATGGTCAACGTGTGGACAGACGCAATGAGCATCTGCAAAATATCCACAGTGTACTTCGTCACCAACCCCATCTCCTTATGGATAATGGAGCTGATCTGGCGCGCACGCTCATTCAACAGTATGATACTAACTCTCTTATTGGTGGTACGGAGGAGACAACGACCGGTGCCAATCTGCTGCGTGAAGAGACGGGTGAGAACATTCCTTTCCCGATCATTGTTATTAATGACAGCCCACTCAAACGAATTATGGAAAATGAACACGGTGTTGGACAGACCATTATTGAAGGTTTTATGCGTACTACAAACCTAATTCTGCCCACACGTCGTTTCGTCATCGTAGGTTATGGAACCTGTGGACGAGGCATTGCCAGGTATTTGCGGAATCTGGGCAGCCAGGTCGTCGTTGTTGAAACCGATCCGATTGCTGGCCTGGAAGCGGCGTTGGATGGATTCAGAGTGGCACGATTGGAGGATACATTTGCGTTTGCTCAAGTGTACATTACTGTCACTGGCCGTCCTAACGCCATTCTGAAGGAACATTTTAATCAAATGAATGATGGAACGATCCTCGCCAATGCCGGACATTTTTCTTGGGAGATGGATCTGGAAAGTCTCCGTCAGGATGCGAAGCATACGGAACAACTGACCGCGAATATTGAACAATTTACATTAACCAACGGACGTCGACTCATGCTGCTTACTCAAGGCGAGATGCTGAACTTAGCTGGTGGCAGCGGCAATCCTGCCGAAACGATGGATCTGGGCTTGTCCCTGCAAGCCGCCTCCCTCCTATATCTTGTACAGCAACGCCAACATCTCACCCTCGGACCACAGCCGGTTCCTCATAGCGTTAACAACACCATTGCCGGACAGATGCTGAAGCATTTAAGCTACAAAATCTAATCAGTGTGATTGGTGATCTGCATTTAAAGGAGAGGCTCACATGAAAAAAGCGAAACTTTGTTTTATCGGCGCAGGATTCCATGCATCCACGAATATATATCCATCTGCTGTTGAAGCAGGAGCAGACATTCAGGCCATCGCCACCCGCAGTATTGAACGGTCAGGGGCGGCTCTCCTCCGTTTTGGGAGCAGCGGGAAAGCGTATGATAATACTCAGCTGATGCTGCAGAATGAAGACTGTGACGGCGTCGTTGTTGTGGCGCAACCAGAGGATCAGACAGCACTTGCCCTTGAATGCATCCGGGCTGGCAAAAATGTATACGTGGATAAACCCCTCGGATGGAATGCTGCCGAAGCTGCTGCTGTGGCTGAAGCTGCCCAAAAGGCGGGTGTGGTTGTCATGGTCGGATTTATGAAACGATATGCTCCAGTCTACATGAAACTCAAGGAACTGATTGATGGTGGATCATTGGGCAGAGCACGTTCTTTCCAAATGAAATTCGCTGTAGACAGCACACCATTCTGCAAGGATGAGGAACAATTCATAAAGCTCGCTGCCATTCATATGGTCGATCTGATGCGTTTTCTGTTCGGGGAAGCCATACAGGTCACAGGCACAACGGTTAAGGACGGAGAACATATTAACCAGAGCATTTCCCTGAAATTTGATCATGGTGTGGTGGGCAGTGCCTACTTTGTTGGCATGAGTGCATGGTCACGCGAGAGCGAAAGTGTACTAGTCACTTTTGACGAAGGATTTGCGTTAGCAGATGAAATTAACACACTTACGGTTCATCAATCTCGTACAGGGGATAACCTTCCCTGGAAATCCCTTGAGGAGCAGGATACTGTTTTCACTCCCTCCGGCTCTCCCATGTCAGGCGCTTATCGCGACCTCTACTTACGGGGATTTGTAGGAGAGATGGCTCATTTTATGGAATGCTGCCAGAATAACTCTGTTCCACATTCTAGTGGCAAGGATAATATTGAAACCATGGCGCTATGTGATACCATTCTGGCGTCGCTGATCTGACGTTCATACGATATATAAGACCAATCATTTTATACAACCAGAGAAGAGGAAAGAAGCACATGTTAGACGCCGGATTACTTATCATTCGACTTGTTATTGGTTTCATTATGATGGGTCATGCATGCAAGAAGTTGTTTGGCTGGTTTGGTGGAGAAGGCATATCAGGAACAGCCGAATTTTTCGGCGCAATTGGTCTGAGGCCTGCAAGAATTATGGCTGTCTGTGGAGGCCTTATTGAATTGTTCGGCGGATTTCTGTTTGGGGCGGGTCTCTGGACTGGTTTTGCTGCCATTTTGCTCATCATCCCGATGGTTGTTGCCATAGCAAAAGTCCATGCAAGTAAAGGACTTTGGAATCTGAACGGAGGATTCGAGTACAATCTGGTTATGCTCGGATCGCTGATCGGTGTTGCACTTGCGGGTGCAGGAGCTTATTCTCTGGACGCTTTAATTTAATCTAGCTTTCCATTCCTGAGAACCTCGATGTTTCGTGATACGAAACCGGGGTTCTTTGTTGATTTAAACTCATACCGAGGCACGGGGTTTATAATCCAAGGGAGAAGTGATATGCTCATAGATGAGTGATATGTACATTTATGTGCTGTAGTACTAAAATTGATACTATAAATAACCACCACGAACTGGAGGTGCAATTATAATGAGAAAGAACCCGGCCGATGGGTGCCCCTCGCCTTATGGCTGTTCCGTCGAAGTCACGCTGAGCGTCATCGGAGGCAAATGGAAAGGTGCGATTCTATACCACCTATTCTCCGGCTCGTTAAGATTCAATGAGATCAGAAAGTTATTCCCTGATATTACTCAACGGATGTTAACTCTCCAGTTAAGAGAATTGGAAAGCAGCGGAATTGTTCACAGGGAAATCTATCCTCAGGTTCCACCCAAAGTGGAATATTCGCTTACACCGTTTGGAGAAACGCTCCAGCCGATTATTTACAGCATGCGAGACTGGGGAGAACAGTATACAAATGAAGTTCTGGCCAGATCACAAGAGGTCTAAACAAAAGCCAAAAGAAGCTATCCCTCTCTTAGATGGGATAGCTTCTTTTGGCTTAGAAATAAAAGAGAGTAAACCTTATTTTATGACCGTTTGAATGGTAATGGTCCGATTACGTCCCTCTTCCTTGGCTTGATATAACGCATTGTCCGCCAAATGGAACAACTCTGTCGCCGTTGTGGAATGCAGCGGATATTCGGCAATGCCTGCCGAAATCGTCACAGAACGATCAATGGGTAATATACTCTGTTCCACCGATACACGGATATGCTCGGCAACCTGATACGCTGTTTTGGAATCCGTATGTCGCAATAACACAACAAACTCCTCCCCGCCAAACCGGGAACATATATCCTGCGTCCGAACCGACAGTTTAATGATATTCGCGATATGCTTCAGAACCTGATCCCCCGCATGATGCCCATACGTATCGTTTATGGATTTAAAGCGATCAATATCCAGTACCACAATGGAGAACGGAACTTCTTCATCAATCCACTGCTGAATGACTTCTTCAAATGTCCTGCGATTGGTCATTCCGGTTAATACATCCGTTCTGGCATCATAAGTAAGCTGATCCTTTTGCTTTCGAAAATTCGCCAATGCACTTAGCACGGTTCGTGTTAACAAGTCCGCTTCCCTGTTCCAATGCGGCTTCATTACAGGCAGATCTACTTTACCCTGATCCACCTGGTTAACCAAATCTGCAAGGTAAACAAACGGACTAGCCAGCTTGCGCGCTACACGAATAACGATAAGCGTCAGAATGATAAACGGGATAGAAGTGTACAGCAGCAACATGCGAATATGTTGATTCAGCTGATCGTATACCATCTGGGTTGGAGATACAACGACAACTCCCCAATCTGTTGTCGGGACCTTATAATAACCTGCGAGTGAATCCACACCCGCCAGATTCTTGTATTGTTCTTTGCCTGTTTGGTCGTTAAGCAATTTCTGCACAACTTGATTTTTGCTTAGATTTTCACCGATTCTTTCCGTATCCGGGTGAAATAACAACGTCCCTTTGGCATCAACAATATAAAAATAAGAGCCATTACTCGTCTTTAGTTGACTGCCAAATGACAGGTTCAAAATGTTGTTTTCCTGCAGATAGATACTCCCACTAATCAAACCTTTGAATTCACCTGATGGACTGAAGATCGGTTCACTCACAAAAACGACTCTGCGTTCCGAATAAGGTGCACGATACGCTTCGGATATAAAGGAAGCCCTCGATTTAAACGCATATTTCGCTGCATTAGAAGTTATAGGCTGTCCCAGGCTTTTTTCCAAATAAGGAGATGAACCTCGAATAATTCCCGATGCATCTATAAGAGAAACCGAATTGAAGTAGTTACTGCTGTTTCGAATCAAATCCAGTGTGGAATCCAGTTTTTTGGCGTCTGCATAGTCTATATCCGGAAAATAGTTGGCTGAATACTTCAAACTGCCCTGCATGGATTGAAACAACGAGTCCAGAGTTTGGCTCATTTGCACGGCACTTGAATAATTAAGTGAGAGTGTATTATCAATCAGCGATTGCTTCTGGGATGTATAAGATGAAATAAACATAATGGTCAATGTCATCAAAACGGCAATGGTGACCAATCCACTCAACAGAGCGGTAAGGCTGATTTTTTTGATCTCCCTTACTTTTCTTCTTAATCTGGATGTTTTATTCTTTGCGATCATTATTGCGTCCCCCGGTTTTTCATAAAAAGGCATATTCCTTCTATCTTATACGAAAGTTGTTAAGAAGAAATAAATAGTTTGTGAAGTTCGAATAATTACATAGGAACATTGACGAATTAATGACAATTGATTACATGATATGACACTTTCTTCGAAATCTTCTGGATCTGTATTCGAGATTAAAATTCATTTGAATCCACAATAACATATCCCTCGCCAGGCTGCTGTTCTACAAACCCAGCCATATGACGTGATTGAAACGAAATGGGTCCGTCACAACCCACCAAAATACGATTTTGGATTTCATCTGTTGTTTCAGCCGGTAATGCAAACGAGCGTGTATAAGCGAAGTGTTCCTGTAACGTGGCATGAATCGCATTCACCAGTCTGTCATTGCCCGCACGACCAAATACATTCAACAATACGATACCACCAGAATGCAATTTGTCTTTTAGCATCGTGAAAAATGAGCTTGAAGTAAACTGTGCAGGTGTTCCCGCAGCCGTAAAAGCATCTACAATAATATAATTGTATGAGCCTGAGGTTTCCTGCTCCAATAGTTCACGACCGTCACCAACCAGCACATGATCTCCACTATATCCAAAGAAAGTTCTGCTGAGCTCAACGACCTCCGCATCAAGTTCGGCGACTTTTACTTGACGGTTAGACAAGTAGCTTGTTAAGGTTCCAATACCGTGGCCAATTACAAAAACCGATTCATATTCGGGATTATTTCGTTCCATCAGGTGAACCATCGCTCTTGGATACTCAAGCACTATTCGGGATGGCTCGTCCAGATCCATTGCCCCCTGTACTGCTGCATTGGAGAATTCCAGCACACGAAATCGGCCCTTTTCCCCATAAAGCTTGGATGTATCATATATCGTCAACTCATGCTGTTCACTCTTATTTCGGTATAAAACTCGCACTGACCGTTCTCCCTTCGTACTTTTACGCAAATGATTATACATGTGTTTCTAAAAAAAAAACCGACTCCGCTGGAACGGAAACGGTTTTTCCATGACCAATTAGGATTGAATCGCCTCATGCAGAGCCTGGACATACTCCACGCCCAGATTGGAAAGCGAAGCATTCTTATGGCTGATCCAGCCAACATTAATGGTCTCTTCACACTCCAGCGGGACAGGGATGATCTCATTCCCATTCAGGTCGGCACTAAGCACACCTGTCGAGATAGTGTATCCGTTCAAACCGATCAGCAGATTAAACAGCGTAGCTCGGTCGTTAACCTGTATGCTTTTGGGATGAGAAAGCGTGCTTAGGATCTCCTCTGAAAAATGGAAGGAGTTATATTCCCCCTGGTCAAAGGACAGGTATGGATAATCCTGAAGCTGTTCAATCGCAACCGATTCCTGCTTCGCCAGCGGATTTTGCACACTGATAAAAATATGCGGCTTGGCAACAAACAGACTGTTGAACACCAGCCCCGCATCCTTAAGCAGCTTGTTAATAACCTTGGAATTGAACTCATTCAGATATAGTATGCCAATTTCGCTGCGCAGGCTTTTTACATCCTGGATAATCTCATACGTTTTCGTCTCCCGCAGAGCCAGTTCATATTCATCCTGTCCGTACTGCTGCACCAGCTTGACGAAGGCATTTACTGCAAACGCATAGTGCTGTGTAGAAACGGAAAAATGTTGCGGAGACGGCTTCGCGTTCAAATAACGATTCTCCAGCAATTCCGCCTGCTCCACCACCTGGCGCGCATAACTTAGAAATTCCACGCCTTCTTTGGACAAGGTAATCCCTTTATTTGTGCGTTCAAAAATGGTAATCCGCAGCTCCTGCTCCAGATCCCGGATGGCATTCGACAGGCTGGGCTGGGAAATAAACAGCCGCTTGGCGGCTTCATTCATCGAGCCACGCGTGGCGACTTCAATCACATATTTTAGCTGTTGCAGCGTCAATGCATTATTCCCCTCTCTCTGGTGCGTTACTTAAACATACTATACCATATTGTAAAACCTAGACGATCTCTCTTTCAGAGGACAAAAAGACGCCCCCAACCCGTACATATGGTTGTGGACATCATTGGAGTCTTATAACGAGGTTTAAGCCATGCTTGCTGTGGGTCTCACCACGATTTCATTCACATCTACCTCAGCCGGCTGGTTGATCGCGTACAGAATGCTCTGAGCAATAGCCGTGGCCGGCAGGGATATGCGCCGATAATCTTTCATAAGCTCGCGTGCTTCATCATCAGAGATCGATTCGGCAAGTTCGGATTCAGTTACACCTGGCGATACGAGGGTCACCCGGATATCTGCGCCTACCTCCTGGCGCAACCCCTCCGAGATCGCACGGACCGCGTATTTGGTTGCACAATATACCGCGGCTGTTGGTGTCACAGCGTAGGCTCCGATGGAGGCGATATTAATAAACTGGCCGTAGCCCTGTTCTTTCATAACGGGCAGTCCAACTGCAATGCCGTGTAGAACACCGCGAATGTTAACATCAATCATACGATTCCACTCGTCTACTTTTAGTGCTTCAAGGGGCGATAGTGGCATGACTCCGGCATTATTAACGATTACATCCAAACGTCCATAACGACTGAGCGCAAGCTCTACGATCGTTTGCATTTCTTCCAGCTGTGTAACATCAAGAGTATGATATTCTACTGAACCACCTTCCGAGCGAATGGAGGAAGCCAGCGTCTCCAGACGATCCACTCGTCTTGCACCCATGACAACATGTGCCCCCTGCTCTGCTAACAGACGCGCCGCTGCCTCCCCAATCCCGCTGCTTGCTCCAGTAATCACAACAACTTTCCCTTTTACATTAGACATTTTGATTCCTCTCCCTATTAGATATTTTATTGTGCATTTTCTCTGTACAAAACCATGCCTGCATGATAAAGCACGCCGTCCTTAAAGTCTCCATCTGCGGTAAAGCCAGTATCATCCACATATTCAATATGGTCTCCATCGACTACATACCGACCTTGATATGCACTTTGCCTATTTCCCCGCGCTTCATCATAGCGACCGTCAGGGAGAAGTTCGTGCCTGATGTACCCGTCCTTCGTCACCCACATCCCAACATACGGGTGTTCCCCTTCTTGTCTGTCTCCTGATCTATTACCTTTCATATTCCCATGACACTCCTTTCTGTTGCCAACAGATTCAATTGCTTACCTTCATTATGTAAGAAATCGGTCTCTGTACGATAGAAGAATCCCACAGTATTCTTGCCTATTCGTCCAGTACATTCTAAAATAGTTAAACAAGTACGAGGAAAGGAGGGCCAGCAATCCATGCTTTCAAAAATGGAACAGGATACAGCTATTATTCAGCAGCAGCAGGAATTGGCTCGCTTAATCGGCCGTTTCACCCACGAAGACGGGGTTCATCTAACAGCAATTCCTTCGCTTGCTTTGATCCGTGCTTCCCAGGTTTCAGATCCTATTCATGCCGTGCACGAACCCGCCCTATGCATTGTGGCCCAAGGGTCCAAACTGGTTATTCTCGGACAGGAGAGCTACACCTATGACTCTTCACAGTATTTGGTTGCTTCCATAAACTTGCCTGTTTCAGGGCAAGTTGTACAGGCTACGACAGAACATCCCTATCTCTGCTTGCGGCTTGATTTTAATTCAGGGCAGATTTTTGATCTTATTCAGGATTCTCCCTCTACACAAACCAAACCCGACAAATCAACACGTCGTGGGTTGTTTGTAAGTTCAACCAAACCTCCGCTTCTGGAAGCCGTAATCCGATTGGTCAGATTGCTGGATACACCTGAAGACATTCCTGCACTTGCACCGCTTATGACTCGTGAGATTCTATATCGCCTGATTCAGGATGAACACGGACACTCCATCAGGCAGTTTGCGATTCAGAACAGTCATGCACAGCACATCGCTCAAGTCATTGAAGTGATCCAATCAGAATATGCCCATCCACTCCGAATCGAGCAATTGGCTTCCATGATTAACATGAGTACGTCCTCATTGCATTATCATTTCAAAGCCATTACCGCCATGAGCCCACTGCAATATCAAAAACAGATTCGATTGCAGGAGGCCAGGCGAATGCTGCTTGCAGGTTCAACCGATGCAGCCGATGCTGCATTCCAGGTAGGGTATGAGAGTCCTTCCCAATTCAGTCGGGAGTACACCCGCATGTATGGTCTTCCTCCCAAAAGTGATATCAAACGCCTTCGCCATACACTCCATATCGAATGCTAAAATATAAGCAAAAAAACCACGTCATAATGACGTGGTTTTTTGGGTTCTGCTGGCTAACAGCGTTCAGGAGAAGATGTTCTTCTTTTCAAATACAGACATCTGATTCTCCCCGATAATCGGGCACTCATCCGGAAACATGCTTCGCTTCTCCATCTTCTCATCAATAAAATCGACGATCTGTTGTAAGGATGCAATCTGCGCTTCAATCTTCTTCCGATGGTTTAGCAGCATTTCACGCTCATCTGGGAAATCTTCCAGGTCCGAATCCATCGACATCTGTAAATAAGGCTTCATCTCCTCCAGAGACATACCTGTTTTTTTCAAACAAGTAATAAGCTTCATCGTCTGTATATCCTCCGGACGGTATACCCGATGGCGATTGGCCTTGCGTTCAGCCTTGGGAAGAAGTCCAATCTTCTCATAATAACGAATGGTATCTTCCGATAATCCGGCCTGTTCTGACGTCTCTTTAATGGAGAACACTTCAGTATCACTCATCATCGTCGACCTCCTCTGCTTTCATTGAACTCTATCTTACAACTTGGAGTCAGCTCCAAGTCAAGGTTGTTTTGAGTTCATCGTACGCTTGACTTGGAGTCGACTCCAAATTATAGAATGAGCGCATTAGACAGATTGGCTCTGTCATCCCATTCACTCAGGAGGTATTTATATGAATTCAAATCATACACTTCGTACAGCCTTAATTACAGGATCAACTTCGGGAATCGGTCTTGAACTGACCCGTACCTTGTTAGCCGAAGGCTGGCAGGTTATCGGCCTTAATCGTTCCGCTTTTCCGAAGGAAGACAGTGATATTCAGGACGGATTGCGCTCCGGCCAGCTCCGTTGGGTTCAAGCTAATCTTACTCAGTACGATAGTCTGAGAAAAGCACTGAACCAGATTAAATCCGAAACGGATACCATCGACGTGTTGTTTAATAATGCCGGGGGCAGTGGTTACGATCTTCGTTTGTCGGATCAGGGGCATGAAATGCACTTTGAATTACAGACCGTTGTGCCGTACATCATTTACATGGAACTACAGGATCTCCTTCACAAAAGCACCTTGAAAACCGTTATTAATACATCCACCAGTGCGTTCAATATGGTCAAACAGTTTAACCTGGACATCCTGGAACATCCAGCCGAGTTCAAAAAGCTGTTCGGTCCTTATGCGACTTCGAAGCTCGCACTGTCTTTATGGACACGCGAAGCTGCTTCTACCCCTGCAGCTAAAGGGATTCGGTTACTCAGCGTGGACCCCGGGGGCAACAATACACTCAGAGGTAATAAAACATCCGGACTACCCTTTTATATCAAACCAATCATGAAGCTGTTCTTCCCACATCCAAGTCACGGAGCTTCTCTGCTTTATAAGGGTGCCATTGCGCAAACCAGTCTTACATCCGGTACGTTTCTGATGAAAAACAAACCCACTAATCTCCGGTTTACGGAGCAAGGCCCAGCCATTTTGAACAGAGTGCATGAAATTTATGAGCATGAATTTTTGCAGCTTGACTCCAAGACCGATCCAGTAAGCAAAAAAAGTGTCTGAGCTTTCTTCTGTACTTTGGATATAATTCACCGTCCCTCATAATTGCCAGGCTCTGGTTCATAACTTCTCTATACCGACATCTGTCATGGGATGAAGTAATGAACTGGAGGAATCTGCAAATGAAAAATGAAAACAACAATGGCAAGCCATTAATTATACCGCAACCGATACGAAAAGATGGTGCCGGAGGACCCGATCTGGGACCTCGGGATGTGATGAGAGATTTACAAAATCCGGATATGCTGGTGCCTCCAGTAACAGACAACGGCTTATTACCCAACTTGAGAATGTCTTTTTCCGATACACATATGCAGTTGAACCATGGTGGTTGGTCCCGCGAAATTACAGTACGGGACCTGCCCATCGCTACGACACTTGCCGGTGTAAATATGAGTCTTACACCTGGAGGTGTAAGGGAGCTTCATTGGCATCAGCAATCGGAATGGGCGTATATGATCTGGGGTACGGCACGAATTACGTCCGTGGATCAGCAAGGTCGTAATTTTATTGCAGATGTGGGACCGGGAGATCTGTGGTTTTTCCCAAAAGGTCTGCCCCATTCCATTCAGGGCTTAGCTGATGGATGTGAGTTTTTGCTTGTTTTTGATGATGGGTCCTTCTCCGATCTGAATACATTATCCATCTCTGATTGGTTTGCACATACGCCACCAGAGGTGTTATCCGTCAATTTTGGCGTACCCGAATCTGCATTCCAATCCATGCCAACGGAACAGGTTTACATTTTTCAGGATCAGGTCCCTGGTTCCCTCGCTAGCCAGGAAGTTCAGTCCCCCTATGGCACGGTTCCGCTCTCCTTCAAACATCGGCTGTTAGCCCAGAAACCGATCATTACACCAGGAGGCAGTGTGCGCATTGTAGACTCCACCAACTTTCCGATCTCCACAACCGTTGCCGCAGCACTCGTGGAAATTAAGCCTGGAGGTATGCGCGAGCTTCACTGGCATCCCAATGCGGATGAATGGCAATACTATTTGACTGGGCAAGGAAGGATGACCGTTTTTGGAGGGAATGGCATTGCACGCACATTCGACTATCGGGCTGGAGATGTCGGATACGTACCTGTAGCTATGGGACATTATATTCAGAATACGGGCACCGACACCTTGTGGTTTTTGGAGATGTTTAGAAGTGATCGGTTTGAGGATATCTCCCTAAATCAATGGATGGCATTTACCCCAGAAGAGCTTGTACGTGACAACCTGAACGCTTCCCCTGAACTACTTCATGCATTGCGTAAAGAAAAATGGCCCGTTGTTTAGTGGAGCTGCACCTCTATCAAATAGAGGCAAATCGGGTAAAAGTTAAATAATCCCAATACGAAGGAGGAATATAGAGATGAAAGCCGTTACTTTTCAAGGAACCAAGGATATTCAAGTAAAAGAGGTTGAAGACCCGAGATTGCAGCAAAAGGATGACATCATCGTCCGTATTACTTCTACAGCCATATGTGGATCAGATCTACATATATATCAGGGAGCACTGCCCGCCCAAAAGGATTATGTCATCGGCCATGAGCCGATGGGCATTGTGGAGGAAGTGGGACCCGAGGTAACGCGAGTAAAAAAAGGAGATCGTGTGGTGTTACCATTTAACATCTCCTGTGGCGAATGCTTTTATTGCAATCACGACATGGAGAGCCAGTGCGACAACTCGAATCGCAATCCGGAGGTTCATACTGGAGGTTATTTTGGCTTCACGGAACGGTACGGAAATTATCCTGGCGGTCAGGCTGAATTTTTGCGTGTTCCTTATGGAAATTTCATGCCTTTTGTCATTCCCGAATCATGTGAACTGGAGGATGAAGCTCTGTTATTCCTGTCCGATGTGCTTCCTACTGCGTACTGGAGTGTTGAGAATGCTGGGGTGAAGCCAGGAGACACTGTAACTGTACTGGGCAGCGGACCGATTGGCCTGATGGCACAAAAATTCGCTTGGATGAAAGGTGCCAAGCGAGTAATTGCAGTGGATCGCCTTCCATATCGACTGGAAAAAGCCAAACGAATGAATGATTCCGAAGTATTTAATTTCGAAGATTACGATGATATGGGTGAACATATTCGCGAAATAACCCGAGGCGGAGCGGATGTTGTCATCGACTGTGTAGGCATGGATGGCAAGAAATCCACTTTGGAGGAAATCGGACAGAAGCTGAAAATTCATGGCGGTACATTGAGTGCGATTGAAATCGGCATCAAGGCTGTACGCAAATTCGGGACGATGCAACTGACGGGAGTTTACGGCTCGTCCTATAACATGTTCCCCCTAGGCAATCTGTTTGAACGAAACATTAACCTAAGAATGGGACAAGCTCCTGTCATTCACTATATGCCGGAGCTTTTCCGCAAAATCACGGCTGGCGAATTCGACCCTACCGAGATCATCTCCCACCGCATTACGCTGGAAAATGCGAAGGAAGCTTACCGGATTTTCTACGAACACGAAGACGAATGTACCAAAGTTATACTGAAGCCTTGATTTGATTGTGTAACGATTAAAAAAGCAGAAGTCCCTTACACGGGACCTCTGCCTTTTTTGATTTTGCTTTTGCTCACTTTAACTAACTATTGCTCCTACAAGGGATCAATCTGATAGCGCGAATAAACCTTATTTCGCTTTTGCCGCCTGAATGTATACACTCTCTCCTTTGAAGCTAACGAGTCTGCCTGGTTGCGTCACTTCAAAATTGAAATACTTCTTAATCACGGATGGCGCGCTCAGCATGCTTGCTTCAAGCTCTCTACTTTCCGACTCTGGAAGTCCAGCCCTGTTGCACCAATCTTCAAATGTAAAGTGTTTCTCAAAGGAAACCATCGTTTCCATTCGAAATCCGGCAAGCTCCAACATCCGAATCCATTCCGTCTTACGCCATGCCCGAACATGACTTCCATCACGCCACTTCTCGATTTCATTGTAAAATTGGTCGTTCTCATCACGTTCAGGTGCCACATTATCAATTAATAACAGTCTGCCACCAGGTTTCATTACTCGAAGCGCCTCTGATACAAAGGAAGGCACGTCTGGAAAATGGTGTGCAGCAATGCGACAGGTCACCAGGTCAAAGAAATCATCCTCGAAAGGGATATGTTCAGCATCTCCTGCAACAAAATCCACATTCTGGTGCCCGTTTCCCCGGATAAAGCGTTCAGCCACTTGTAACATCTCATCCGTTAGATCCAATGCGATAATCTGCTCCACAAGCGGAGCTAATGCATTGGCAACATGTCCTCCGCCAGTAGCAATATCCAGCACCTTCATATCCGAGCTCGCTTGAGATGAAGCCACAAGCAATGCCAGATCATCCCCTTTGGCATGACCGGCACTAGTCACATATTTCTCTGCATTTTTAGCAAATTGTTTGCGCACCTGTCCTTTAATCTGATCATTAGACATGCTGTCTCCTCCTTAAAGTTTCATTAGATGAAACCTAGTTTCATTAATTTTATATTGTTTATCTTATCACAGAATGAGCTTAAGCGAAATAAAAAGCATCTCCCCAGTAAATTTCACTGAGAAGACGCCATCTTATTTTAAACAAAGCTATGAGATAGAGATTGTTTATAACTTTTAGGAATATTTACTCTTTGACTTATTTCACAATGGTCGGCGATTTTTTCCACAGTCCGAGAATCAGACCAGAGATTACTGCACCGATTGCTACAGCAAGCAGGAAGAGTAATGCGTGATTCGCCAGTGCCGCAACGAAAATTCCTCCATGCGGAGCAGGTACGTTAATGCTCCACAGTTGAGTCAGTCCACCTGCAACAGCAGAACCGAGAATACAAGATGTCAGGACACGCAGCGGGTCAGCCGCAGCAAATGGAATGGCACCTTCTGTGATGAAGGAAAATCCGAGCACGTAATTCGTCAAACCTGATTTGCGTTCTTGTTCCGTAAATTTCGATTTGAAGAACGTTGTAGCGAGTGCAATCGCCAGTGGCGGTACCATACCGCCTGCCATAACAGCTGCCATCCAAGCACCATCCGTATTGCCGCTGGATGTGAATACACCGATAGCAAACGTATAAGCCGCTTTGTTAAACGGTCCACCCATATCGATGGACATCATGCCGCCAAGCAGCAAGCCAAGCAATACAGCATTTCCGGTACCCAAATTGCCAAGCGCATCTACAAGCCATGTGTTAAGGGAACCGAAGATTGGATCAAAGACATAGAAACTGATTGCACCAACGATAAGCAATCCGAACACAGGATACAGCAGGATCGGTTTCAAACCATCAATTGCTTTAGGTAGTCCTTTAAACAGCTTGCGCAGACCAATTACAACGTAACCTGCCAGGAAACCGGCAGCCAGACCACCAAGGAAACCGGCGTTTGAATTCACGGCCATCAATCCACCAACCATACCAGGCATCAGGGCCGGACGATCACCAATACTCATCGCAATAAATCCGGCTAGAACAGGAATCAGGAAGTGGAACGCACCAGTCCCGCCACCGATGGTTTGCAGCAGTTGCACAATAGGATTTTCCGGACTTGCAATTTGTTCAAACAAGAAGGATATGGCGAGCAAAATCCCGCCACCCACGACAAATGGAAGCATATGCGAGATCCCGTTCATCAAATCTTTATAAATCTTGCTGCCCATGCTCACTTTGCCTTGGCTTTCTCCTTCACTTTTGCCACCGTTACCTCCCTGGCTTCGGTAGATTGGAGCGTCCCCGTTAACTGCTTTGCGAATCAGTTCTTCGGATTTGCGAATGCCATCGCTTACGGGTCTTTGCAATACCGGTTTACCATCAAAGCGCGCCATTTCCACATTTTTATCCGCCGCAACGATAACCCCTTTGGCACGAGCGATTTCATCCGCTGTCAGTACGTTCTGTGCTCCTTCGGAACCGTTGGTTTCCACGCGGATATTAACGCCCATTTCCTGTGCTTTCTTTTTGAGAGCGTCTTCGGCCATGAACGTGTGAGCAATACCTGTTGGGCATGCTGTTACTGCAACGACAAAATCTTCAGATGCCGCATCACCAACAATAAGGCCTGATGTATTCTGCTTCTGTCCATTCGCATTGCCTGAGCCAGATACAGCGTTTGTTCCATTTGCAGCACTTGCTGCTTTTTCCGCTTCAGCTTTTTCTTTGGCAGCTTTTTTCTCCGCTTCCTCCGCCTGTTTGGCATCGAATAATGCAGTCACTTCTTCAGGAGTGTCCGTGCTCATCAGCTGCGAGATGAAATCGCTATCAATCAACAGCCTGGAAAGAGCCGCAAGTGTACGAAGATGTGTATTGGCTGCCCCTTCTGGAGCTGCAATCATGAAGAAAATATGGGCCGGTTCATCATCAAGTGCTTCAAAATCAAGTCCTTTTCGACTCTTGGCGAATACAACTGTTGGTTCATTAACTGCTGTTGTCTTGGCATGAGGCATGGCAATACCGCCACCGATCCCTGTGCTGGATTCCGCTTCACGTTTATATATCATTTCCTTAAACAGAACCGGATCATTAATACGTCCGCTACGGTTTAAACTTGCAATGAGTTCGTCAATAGCCTCTTCTTTCGTTGTGGCTTGCAGGTCCATGATCATCGTTTCCTGGATCATCAGGTCTGTTATTCTCATTTTGGTACACTCCCTTAAATTCAGTCGGCCTGTGTGATGCAGACCGACTTATAATTATACTTCTTACGCTGTTATCTGCGATCTAATGAATCCCCTCTTCTAAAAAGGGGCATGTAATTCCATTCATTTTGTACGGACTATATTTTGGTTATCGTGACTTGAGTACGCAGCTTTTCGATGAGTTCCCGAGTTGCCAGGTCATCCGAGAAAGCCGTTGCACTACCCGAAGCAACCCCCGTTCTGAACGCATCAAGCAGGTCTTCGCTTAGTCCAAATGTACCTACGAATCCACCGATCATAGAATCTCCAGCACCAACCGAGTTCTTCACGACACCTTTTGGCACGCTCGCATGGTAGACATCTGTTTTGGTAATCAACAGGGCACCTTCTCCTGCCATAGAAATCAACACATGTTTGGCACCTGCTCCCAAAAGCTTGCGACCATAAGTCACCAGTTCCTCTTGAGTGTCAATCGTTACTCCGAAAAGTTCCGCCAGTTCGTGATGGTTCGGCTTCACCAGCAGCGGTTCATGTACCAAAGCATCCATTAAAGCGGGGCCTGTCGTATCGATTACAAAATCGGCACTCGTTTTTTTGCACACATTGATCAGACGATCGTAGAAATCAGTTCCCAGTGAAGGCGGTACACTTCCCGAAAGAATGACGATATCTCCTTTTCGCAGTGCGGATAACTTGTTAAGCAACTCCGCTGCTTCCTCTGGTCGAATGGCTGGTCCCAATCCGTTAATCTCTGTCTCGTCCCCATGCTTCAGCTTGATGTTAATCCGGGTATCATCTGCGATGTTAACGAAATCCGTCAGGATCTTGTCTGCCTGCAATTTGTCATTAATGAAACGGCCTGTGAACCCTCCCAGAAATCCGAGTGCGGTGTTTTCGGCTCCCAGTTGATTAAGCACTCGCGATACGTTAATGCCTTTGCCTCCAGGAAGTTTCAGGTCCCGATTCATACGATTCAAATCACCAAGCTTCAGATCATGCACTTCCACGATGTAATCAATGGAAGGATTAAGTGTTACGGTATATATCATGGCTATCCCTCAATTATTTTAGTTTTCTGGGCGATTACAGAGCGCCAGTGTTCCGGCATACGTTCTGTGATCAAGTCTGCCTCCTCAAGGTCAAACAGTTTGGCAAAAGTAATTTCCCCAATTTTGCTGGAATCAGCCAGCACGTAAGATTTACCGGACAATTGATGTGCACGCCTTTTAATCAAGGCTTCCTCCGGATCAGGAGTTGTATACCCCATTTCGGCGTCCACTCCGTTGGTTCCAATAAAACATTTATCAAAACGGAAGTTGTCCATGTTCTGTAATGCGATACTGCCAATCACGGCTTTGGTGTGAATTTTCATCATTCCGCCAAGCAGATAGCTGCGTATTCGTTTACTTACCAGCGCTTCTACATGTGAAAGTCCGTTCGTCACTACTGTAACGTCCTTGGCTTCAATATAAGGAATCATCGCTAATGTTGTCGTCCCTGCATCCAGATAGATGCATTCACCATCGCTGATCTCCTGCGCAGCTAAACGAGCAATCGCCGTTTTCTGTTGAATGTTTTTGAACGTTTTTTCTTCCATACCAGGTTCTGGCGTCTTTTCATTCACTAGAGCAGCACCACCATGTATGCGTTTCAGCATCTGACGGCTCTCCAGATCAATCAAATCGCGCCGTATCGTTGATTCAGAAGCACCAAGCACATCGACAAGCTCTTGCAGTTTCACAATGCCTCTTTCGTGTAAGCGCTCTATAATTGCAGCATATCGTTCTTCAGTTAGCATTTTCATTCCTCCAACTGCTTTTATAGTAACATAAAATCCGTAAAAAACAATCATTTTCATTCAATTTAATTTAAAAACATTCAAAAACCATCAACATTCGACATTTACTAGACATCAAGCATCGCATCCAACCATAAATATCGTTCAAAATCGTTCAAATCTTATTTCTTTTTCAGAATGTCCATATCCTCTTTCTTCTTCCATGCATTTGATAATATCGAACGAATAATTTCGTCTCTATTTCCACATGGGAGGTGGCCGTATGGCGAATAGTAGAAATAAACACCGAAGACCCTGTATTCCTCATACAGGCAAAACAGATTCTTCACTACGCTTCGGGTGGATTTCCTCCAACTGGAGCGGTTATGCCCGAACGGGTGACAAATCTCAATTCAGACGTATCTCGGCTGAATGGAATGTGCCCTTTGTTCTACCATTGTCCAAGTCCTCATACTCCTCAGCCTGGATCGGGATCGATGGATATGAGAATTCCAATCTCATTCAGACTGGAACAGGCCATGATTGGATTAACGGCCAAGCTAGTTATTATGCCTGGTGGGAAATTCTTCCGGACGTTGAAACGGTCATCCCTTTTCCTGTATCACCAGGAGATCGGATCAGAGCTGCCATATACAGAATCAATCGTACCCGCTGGTGTATCACGCTCCATAACCTGACTCAAAGTTGGACTTTCCGCACCGTTCAGCAATATACAGGCCAGCAATCATCTGCTGAGTGGATTGTAGAAGCCCCATCAGTGGGAAGTTCCATCTCCAAGATGGCAAAAATCACACCTGTCACCTTCAAATGTTGTCGTCTGAACGGTTGCTCCCCTGGCTTCGTTGCCAAAGAGAAAGGTATCATGATTCAGCAAAAACAGGTTGTTTCCATTCCAGGAGCACCGGGACCACGCGGAGACTCTTTCGTCGTGAAACGAAACGGCTAAGACTTCTTCGTTGACAGATTCGTTAATGAAAAAAACTGCAATGTGCCGTATTCGGCGTACCATTGCAGAATGGATATTCGGTCACTGTGGAACTGACACGAGTCTCTTTTTCATTTATAGAAATAGCTCAGCTCTGTCTGGCTTGGGTTTTACCCAATTTCCTTCTTCATTAATAAACGCACCCTTGAAACGCCCCATCTCCAATTTCTCTATTAGCTTTATCTCATCCAGCACCAGAATTTCGGACAACTGCTGCAAACTATAATAATCACTTGGATCGTAATCCAGCAGAATTGGAACAGCCATGTCGTACAGTTCTTTAATTAGATTCTCCAATGAATGACGCCCGAGGTTGTCCATGGTTTGGAAAAACTTCAGATCATGGGATACCAGATTGCGGAACGATTTATCCTTTAAGTTCATCCACAGCGTATTACACGCCTGAATACTCATATAGTTCTGCTCTACATCATAATATTGGATCTCATCAATCTTCATATACTTTTCCTGAAAAGCTACAATTTTGATCAAGGGTTCATTTCGTTTGCGTGAAGCTTTCTTCAAATGGGTTCTGAACCCCTCATAATCCATGATTCTCACAATAATCTATCGCCTGCCTTAACGCTGTATAATTCGATATTTTACAGCATTATATAAGCACCCGTAAATGTAACTTTAGGAAAAGGAAAACCGTACAGCATCTTACCCTGCTGTACGGTCAATTTGAATACTCAGATTCCAACTTCATTTTTCACCCAGCTCGCAGTAAATTCCTGTTCGTTATACTTCAAAAATTGCTCCAAGATCTGCTCATGGTCATCCAGGAAAAGCTGATCGGCTACAGCTGAAACCAACTTCGGCACAGCATTCTTTGTCCCCGATATTGCCGAGGCAGAGAGGCCGCAACTTGCAAGTGCAGAGTAGTTAAAGACAAACAACCCACGCAGCTTAACCTGCCCCTCCTCATCTCTGCTGGTCATTGCAAATCCGGGACTAAGGTAAGGATGTGCGTCAAGCAGTGCATTCCTTTGTTCCGTCGGAGCTTGAAAACGGTCTGCCCAGCGTGCAATGTGCGCCTCCACCATTCTGAGCTCGGGACGCAGTGACGGATCACTCACCATCCCCGTGCTTATGACCAGAAAATCAAAGGAGTGCTGGCCCTGTGGCGTAGTCACTACCGCTTTCCCATCCTTCATCTGTACATCCAGCCAAGGCGCATGAAGATGTAATTGGAAGCCTGGCCATGCAGCAGCCCGGTTGAAGGTATCGTTGGTTGGTGGCTGATTGTATTTAAAAAAGTGAGAAATGGTCGCATACTTATCCTCGTCTGACAATACGTGAAAGCGTTCGATCATACCGGATTGTTCCATCTGACGTATCGGGTTAACGCTCGGCAATTGTTCCCGCCGCACAAATACGTGAGCCTCAGCCACGCCTGTGGCTAGTGCAAAGTTGGCATTATCAAAGGCAGACGCCCCGCCACCAAGTATGGCAATCCGTTTTCCTTTTAACCGTTCAAAATCAATCAGCTCCGACGTGTGAGCGTACAGATGTCTAGGTACTTTCTCAGCGATCATCGGTGGTACATGCCACTCCCCACCACCCTGGATACCCGTAGCCAAGACAACCTTTCGTGCCAGCAACATATTACTTGGAGCCCCTGCACCTGTAATGTGCAACCGGTGTAAGCCTCCATCTGCAGGTTCAATCAGTCTCAGTTTCACTTCATTCACAACAGGCAGATTAAGCACTTGCCTGTACCAACGCAGATAGTTCATCCATTCTCTGCGCGGAATTTTATCAACCTCATCCCATCCTGTAGGACCCGCTTGCGCCTCCCACCATGCTCGAAACGTCAGCGAAGGAATACCGAGATCAATGGAAGTCAGATGTTTTGGTGTACGTAACGTGACCATACGCGCGTAAGTTTCCCAAGGTCCCTCCAACCCTGCGGCATTTTCATCAATGATCAGAATGTTGGATATCCGCTCACGCAGGAATCCAAAAGCAGCCCCCAAGCCGCTCTGCCCACCACCTACAATAACGACATCATAGATATGGCCTTCGTCATGTTCCCGCGGACGAATCCAATCCGCACCTCCATATGCGAGATAAGCCAGATCATCTTGTACTCTTTGGTTTAATGTTTCAAGGCTCATCATTCATCAACCCTTTCAACTTTCACTCGTATGCTGCTATGAACCGCTCATTTAATGTTATGTTTGTGTAATAATTTGTTTTATTGATGGATATTCTGTAAGTTCAAAGCAGCCTAAATCATTTACCATATGGATAAAGACGATGATTTCGTCTCAATCCCTTACATCATTTTCATGAGGATTAGCGTTATTATATGAGTTGGGGTCATTTTTTTGAATATGACGACAGATTTCTTGTCATCATACCTAAAAATATCTAACATGCTTGTTAACTATAACGAAACCAAATTTTAAAGACTTCGTCCTGTATGTAAAAAAGACAGATCAGGTTGGATATTAACGGTCGATCCAACCCGGATCTGTTTTCGTATTGTCTTATTTTCAAATAGGTGGGGTGCTGAAAATCAACACCTCATGTCAATTCGTGTACTGACCATACAATACCGTTCGTTGCTCCAATCCCCAAGTTCAGAGTAATCGTTAATCCATTCGCTGCGTAAAACAACCCAATCACATCGCCTGCGTTCAGCGTAACCTGCGCCGCTAGCGTTACGGCTCCACTACCAAGCACTGCCCGCAACGTAAGTAGCGTTACGCTGATATTCAGGATTGGCAATAGTCCATTGACCAATGTAGTCGTAGTGGGGGATGTTCTTTGCACTAGAAACGCCGGATTGACCCCAGCACCCAATGAGATGGCTATTGCGGCAGTTGTAGATAAATTGATTGTTGCCACAATCGAGTAGGTTCCAGTATTCGGTGCCGTGTAATTGCCTGTAGTTGCATTAAAATTTGCATTACCATAGTAAGGACTTGCTGTGCTCCAGTTGGTTAACTGTGCACTGGTTGTTGTTTGATAGGTTAGCCAAAAATGCAGAAAACCCTTGTGCAGCTAGATTGGGTCCTGATGCACCTGTAGCACCCGTGGCTCCTGTGGATCCAGTAACTCCAGTTGTTCCTGTTCCCGTTGCCTCTGTCACACCAGTTACCCCAGTAAGACCCGTGGCTCCAGTAGCCCCTGTAGCTCCCGTTCCTGTTGCACCTGTCACGCCAGTTACCCCAGTAAGTCCTGTTGCACCAGTAGCTCCAGTTGTTCCTGTTCCCGTTGCGCCTGTCACACCCGTAGCTCCTGCGCTTCCGACAGCTCCAGTTGCGCCAGTCACACCTGTGGTACCTGTAACGCCTGTTTCTCCAGGATCGCCTGTGGACCCAGTTATACCTGTCGTGCCAGTCACTCCTGTGCTACCTGTGTTACCAGTTACTCCCGTAGTCCCCATTCCAGTTACGCCGGTTACACCTGTTATACCCATTGCTCCCACGGCTCCGGTTGCTCCAGTCAGACCTGTATTACCTGTCACTCCGGTCACCCCAGGATCGCTCATCGCTCCTGTTACCCCTGTCGAGCCTGTTGCACCTGTGACTCCTGGATCACCAGTAATTCCTGTTGCACCTGTCACACCAGTTACACCTGAGATTCCGATTGACCCAGTTGGCCCTGTACTTCCTGTAACGCCCGGATCACCGGTTTTACCTGTTACTCCAGTCAGTCCTTGGACTCCGGTTACTCCCGTTATTCCTATCGAGCCAGTAGCTCCCGTATTCCACATCTTACCTGCTAATCCCATAGCTCCTGTGGTTCCTGTAGCTCCAGTTGCTCCTGTCTTTCCTTGAAACCCTCTATATCCCCTCGGTCCACGAAGCACACGACATCTGGATCGGACAGCTCTTTTCTTTTTTAGCGCAAGCTTCTTTTTGGATTTACATTTGACTTTTCCTTTTTTAGAAACGTGAGTGCCTGCTTTTTTTAATTTGCGTTTGGTTGTACTGATGGAGGAAATTTTGCGCTCCTTTTTGGATATATAGCTCACAAGAAAATCCCCCTCCTTGTACACCGTATCTATTCTCCGCTTTTGCAATACTACACTCTATGTCTAGGACATGTTTTGTGCACCGCCCATTAATGAAGTCATATCAGCATGCATCATTTTGGTTTAAGTCGTAAGCAATAACCTAGTCATAACGTATTTTAATTATTGATTAATCAATTACAAGTAAAAAAACACATTTATTTCTTTTGCAGCTCACCTATCGTCCGTGTAATCCCTTTTTCAAAAGAAGTCATCTTCACCGGCCCAATGTTGGCCTCGTATTTCTTTTTACTCAACACCAGCGGTTCTTCTGTCAAATATAACATTTCAACAATTTCTTTCATTACCGGTACGGCCAATCCAAGCAGCGAAAGTCCCATTTTGCCGAGGGCTATGACCGGTTTCGCTTTACCCGCCGCCAGTTGTGCAATACGTACGATTTCCTTGCCCGATATTATGCCAGCACCAGGGATATTCCAGTTCTGCCGATAGGCATCCTCTCTGCTCGCCAACTCCACAACCATGACCGCTGCATCTGGCAAATAGACATATTCTCGTGGCGTTTTCATGTTTCCGATAAAAAAAGCCATTTTCCCTTCCGCTATTGCTTCAAGCGTGGATCCCAGGTAAGAAGCCTGATTGGCAGTGGGACCATAATAATCAGGCAAACGAACAATCATTACTTGCGCTTTGCGCCATTGGCTGCTAAATAACATCTGCTCAAAGGCAAGCCGAGTTTTACCTTTGCGAGTATGCGGCTGCTTTGGATGTTCTTCAGTCACTTCTTTCATTTGACTTCTGCCATAAGGATAAATCCCGTCAATGACAACCACCTTCAGGCCCAATTGTTCTGCAGCTTCCATAATGGATTCACCCAGAGGGATCAGCTTGCTCTCCATTTCGTTATAAGGTACATTCGCACAGTGAAACATTACATCAGCTCCTAGTGAAGCAGCTATTATATCATCAGGTCGGAACGCATCTCCCACAGCGATTTGAAGGTAATCAGGGGACCCAAGCTTTACCGCAAGTTGATCCAGTTTTTGACGTGAGCGACCAAAAATGATTGTAGAAATGCCACGTTTAATCAATTCCTCTGTAATTGCTGCGCCCGTTCCACCTGTTGCCCCAACTACGATTGCTCTGTTCATTTCATCTCAACCTCTTTCTCTCAATTAGTTATTGATCAATTACTTACTTAAACACAATATAACGTATATTTAGTGATTGATCAATAACTAAAATGCAAAAAGGGATTCTTCCCTTTCTATCTATCCATAAGCTCTGGCATATCCAGTGAGGTCGATATATTACATAACATGCCAATTGCCAGAAATACTAACGTTCTTTGCTTTGGATTGGCACTGCCTGCGGCTGTGAAAGCTTCCAATACCATATCTCGCACCTCAGTGAACCCTTTATGCATTGCTTGACGGATGACTTCCTCCTGAATCGTCTGCGCCTGCATTTGCAACAAAATTTCGTTCTTGTGAGATTTAAGAATCTCTTCATAAGCTTCAGTTAACTCGTTCTCCAACTGATCTGGAGTAGCTGTCTGCACCACCATTCGGAATGAATCAATTACTCGTGTCCAGGATACCTCCAATGCCGTTAAGAGCAAGGCTTCTTTGCTTTTAAAAAAACGAAAGATATACGGCTGCGAAATATTTGCCCTTTCTGCTACCTGAGCTGTGGTCGCCCGGAAATAGCCGATTTCAGCGAATACCTCAATCGCTGCGGATATGATGTCACTACGTCGATTAACCGACACCGCTGCATCTTTAGCCATGATAATCACGCCTCCATTCATTAGTAATTAATTGATCAATAGCTTGAAGTATATAGGAAAGTCTAATGCATTGCAAAGAGACTCATCACTCTAATCCAGGATAAACTGAACCGACTCGCGCAGCCCTCCCATATGCTATCATCGTCCAGCAGGAATTTGCACTCATCCTCCAATCTAAGCACAGTTTTAAACATCTCTGTGACCACAATTTCGTCCATAAGTACATTACCTTTCATTATAGTTGATAATAATTCTCAATCATAATATAAATCGATATAAAGTTACTTGAATGGATAACCTAGACCTACGGAACTAAGAAGACTATCGCTTTGGAATAGATGGATTTATCTTCTCATGACTACTCTGTTGCAAAATCAAAACACTCATGATATATTAATTGAGCCATCAATGATTGATGCATCAAATATTGATACGTCAGATATTAACTTAGCAGATTTCACTGACTAAGCAATGGCACTGTATAATGGCAACTTTATGTATTTTGTTCACATAAGCCGTTGTTCATGGTCGAGATTCACCCGGGAGGTCTAGTCATGACACGTAATGTTTCCAAAGAAGAGCAGATTATCAATCTGCTGAATGTACTGGGGAATAAAATTAGTCCCAAATTCGAACGCTGTACGGGCATCAGCTCATCACGCTTTGAAATTTTGCATGAGTTGGATCAAGTGGACGAGATTAACCAGTCCATGCTCCAGAAAATCATCAACATCGATAGTGCTGCAATCACACGCCACTTGAAACAGCTTGAAGCTGACCTGATGGTCACGAGACGTAAAAATCCCGAAGACAACCGGGTAACGTTTGTTCGTCTGACGGATCATGGCCGGAAGCAAATTGAAGGCTACAAGGCAGAGAAAACCAATTATATTAACCAGATTTTACAGGGGTTCAACGAAGATGAAGTTTACGCTCTCGCTGATTTCCTGGAACGAATGCAAAACAATTTCTAAACCCATATATAGAGGAGAGAATCAGACATGAGTACATTCCAAAGCACTTTTCAAAAGACAAATGATTTTAACGAAATTACTTACGGCCGCCGGTCTGTAAAACTATACGATTCTGAAGTCAAAATCAGCCGTGAAGAAATGACAGAAATTCTGTCAGAAGCTTCTCGTGCTCCATCTTCCATCAATTTGCAGCCTTGGCGTTTTCTCGTTGTAGATACGGCTGATGGCAAAGAAAAGCTTGCTCCTCTCGCGAAATTCAACCAAAATCAGGTTTTGACTTCCGCAGCAGTAATTGGCGTATTTATTGATATGAACAATGTCGAGTACATGGACGAAATTTTTGGTAAAGCTGTAGAGCTCGGTTATATGCCACAGGAAGTCAAGGATATGCAGCTCAAAACTGTAATGCCTTATTACGAAAATATGCCCGCTTCCGCTCTTCGCGACGTCAATCTGATTGACGCAGGTCTGGCTTCCATGCAATTGATGCTCGCTGCACGTGCTCATGGGTATGATACCAACCCGATTGGTGGTTATGAGAAAGATCAAATTGCTGAAGCATTCGGAATGGATAAAGATCGTTTCCAACCCGTTATGCTGATCTCGATCGGTAAATCGGCCAAAGAAGGTCACCCTTCCTACCGTCTGCCTGTTGAGACAATTACGACTTGGGCATAATATCAGTCAATGTTTTACGTGCTCCAGCACCATTTACATTTCAAACAATAACAACATTCTAAATACACTAATGGAGGTTGAATATTATGATTATCATTCACGCTCACTTGCAAGTTAAACCAGACCAGGAACAAGCTTTTTTGGAAGCAACAAAAGTACTGATCCCTGCAACACGCAATGAAGAAGGCAACATCAGCTATGATCTCGCCAAAAGTACTGAACGCGAACATCATTACACGATGATTGAACTGTGGAAAGACGAAGCCGCTACAGCTTCCCATAATGCAAGCGCCCATTTCCAGACTTTCGTTCAACAAGCAGCAGCATTCATGGCCGCTCCAATGAACGTTGAAGTATTCGCTGGAGAAGCAGTTAAACGCTAAAATATGAGCCTTACATTTAATTAATTACTTTAGCAGACCGATGAAATCGTCGGCTTGTGAAAAAGAAACCGCTCCTCGTCATGCTGACGGGTGAGCGGCTTTTTTGATATCGAAAGATAAACTTTATGATGAACATTGTAGTTTGCGTATTTTATTTGGTGTATAGATGCTTCATCAGCTCACGGTTTTTCTGCGTGAACAAGTCATTGTGTGAGGAAACCATTCCATGTGTATTGGCTTCGGGTGCTACGTATAGTTTGGCTTTGTTCACAGCATTGGCTGCGTCCTGGAACGCTCCTGCGATCAAATGAAGCTTCCCTTCATGATGCAAAATATCTCCCGCAGCAAAAATGCCCGGTACGGATGTTTCGCTGACTGGTGTGCCTGCGATCCAATGATCCTTCATATCAATCTTAATATGACTGTTCACCAGCAATTCCTTGTCCCGCTCATAACCGTAGTTAATGATGACCTCATCCACGGTCAGCTCCAATGAAGCTCCGTCCTCATTACGTTTCAGCACAACCGTCTCAATCTGTTGATGATCGTCTGTAGCGACCAACTTCTCAATCGTAGTATTGAGCAAGCATTCGACTGGACTGTTCTCTAGACGTGATATTTCAGCTTCATGACCTTTCAGCGTATCTTTCCGATACGTTAAATAGACTTGTTTGGCAATAAGGGCGAGCTCGTTCGCCCAATCAATCGCCGCATTACCACCACCCGAGATCAGAACCGTTTTGTCCTTGAATCGGGAGAGCGATTTGACTGTATAATGTAAGTTCGTAACCTCGAAACGTTCTGCACCTTCTATCTCCAGCTTAATCGGCTTCAGAATTCCTCCACCGATGGCTAAAATCACGGTTTTGGAGTAATGTTTTTCCTCAGAGGCGGTGTGCAGTACGAAGTATCCTTGCTCATCCTTGGATATGGACGTGACCTTTTCTCCAAGAACAACCTCTGGCTGGAAAGTCATTCCCTGATTGACCATTTGCTCGATCAGTTGTGCGCCCGGAACGGGTTGTAATCCCCCTATATCCCAGATCATTTTCTCAGGATACACATGCACCTTGCCGCCCAGATAGGGCTGGAACTCAATGATTTTGGTTTTCATTTCACGCAAACCGCTATAAAAAGCTGAAAATAATCCGGCAGGCCCACCACCAATAATCGTTACATCAAACACTTCATGAACTTTCATCTTGAATACCCTCATTTCCGAATTGGTTTGTCCAACATTCTTCTTCCATTTATTCCTGCATGGTTGGAACAGGCCGAGGATGCATCGAGTGAATAAAGAGCTTTTATTGTATTCATCTCTATCTGCCTTCCAAACCTTTATAATAATGATTCTCATTATCATTTAATACTATAGCAAGGATCATTGAAAATGCGAATGCACAAATCACCAATTTGAGATGCATTATTGTCCAATAGAAGCTTAATCAAGATGCGTGTATTCCGAAGGAGAAACACCAAATTTACTTTTAAAAATTCGACTGAAATAGAGCGGATTGGTATAACCAACACTGATCGCAACATCGCGAATCAAATAGCTCCCTGATTTCAGCAGCTCCCCTGCCCTCTCCATGCGATAATGAATGACATAATCGATTGGCCGAAATCCCGTGTATTTGTGAAAAAAGTAAGAGAAACGTTTTGAAGTCATACCATGTAACTCTGCTAACTCGTCCAGTGTCAGCAGATTCATGTAATGTCCATGAATATAAGAGATGGCTTGCTCAATCACCTTTTCACTCGGTGAGGTTCCACTTTCCCGTTGACTGCAGCCTGTAAAAACCTGAACCATGATGCTCAAAAATAATTCTTTGACTCGCAGTTTGCCAATTCCCCCTTGCGCGTGCAATTGTTCCTGCAGCATGACCAGTAATTCAACAACCCTTGGATTGGCACCGGATTCCAATTTGAAATGAAAGTCGCATTCCTGAATGCTGTCGCCCTTTTCCAATTGGTCAAAACTATAAAACAGTAAATAATATTCATACTCCGAATGGCCTTTCACTTGTGAGTCCAGCTGCATGCCTGGTGCTGCATGAAAAACAGACCCGGGCTGTAACTCGTATAACGTTCCATCTACTGACATACTGGCTTCTCCCCGTACCACAAAAAGAAATCCATGATTTAATGTTCTGAATTCACGCAATATACTTTTGGGTTGCAAAACCAATCGATTGATTCCATCTATTTTAAAAGAATTATCTGCAAATATTGAAGCTAATTGTTCCACATCTGTCATGGTAATTCCACCTATCTTTTAGAATCGGTTAAAACTGTGCCTATTTTATCTTATCACACAAAAGAAGTCATACTGGGTAGCCTGAGTTTCACCCTCCACCGTCAAAACTACAAACATAGGCCATCCCTTGTCTTGACGACAGAAAGATAGCCTGATTAGCTAAGAATTCAATTAGTCTAAAACTTTTTTTGATTATTTCTTCAATAATAAATAGACAAAATACGGCACACCGATTAGGGAGACCATAATTCCAGCTGCAATTCCATCAGGATCAACCAGGTTGCGCCCAACGGTATCTGCAATTAATAGAAGCCAGCCTCCAAGCAGAACGGCAACAGGAATAAATAACGAGTTACGTGGACCGACCAGCGCTTTGGCGATGTGTGGAGCCATCAAACCGATAAATGCGATCCCTCCCGTAACCGATACAGCAGATGCGGCTGCTGCAACAGCAATAACCATGAGTACCAAGCGTTCCCGCTCAAGCTTCAAACCCACTCCGATCGCTGTTTCTTCGTTCAGCCCCATCAGATCAAGCCGTCTGGTTCTGAACAAAGTAAGCGGGATTAACACAATCAGCCAAGGCAGCAAAGCCCATATGAATGGCCAGTCTGCCCCCCATATGTTTCCGGATATCCATTTGGCAATAAAGTCGACCTTGGATCGCTCCGCGGAAGAGATGATGACGATCATGATGCCTGACAGCGCCATCGAGAATCCAACCCCGACCAGCACCATTTTTATGGGATCAAGTCCCTTGGTCCGGCTATAGGAGAACAGATAGATGAGCGCCGCAGTCAGTAATGCACCGATAAAAGCAGCTAACGGCAACATATAAACGAACGTGCCCGCTTCAATCGGGAAATACAGAAAGAAGATCGCAACGGCAACACCTGCACCTGAATTGATTCCGATGATACCTGGATCGGCCAAATCATTACGCGTAATACTTTGCAAAATAGAGCCTGACAGCGCAAGCGCCATACCAGCTAGTAATGTAATAAAAACTCGAGGTAATCGGACCGAAAACAGAACAAAGTCTTCTTTAAATGTGCCTTGACCAAATAACACCGGAATTACCCTTTTGAAAGACAACGAGGAATAACCCCAGCTCATACCTACCACAGCCGTGATGAGGATCAGCAGCAAACACACGAGCAGAATCAGTCGTTGCTTGCGAATTCGCGCAGACATTGTCATGAGAATGCTTTGCCCCCTCTACGCACAACGAACAGGAAGAAAGGTAAACCAAGCATGGAAGCAATGGCGACCACAGGAGTTTCGTAAGGTGCATTTATCGTTCGGCCCAGTGTTTCGGCAAGCAGCATAAATGATGCTCCGGCAAAAATGGATACGGGTATAATATACCGATAATCCGTGCCCACCAATTTACGGACAATATGGGGAATCATTAAGCCGACAAAGGCCATATTTCCGATCAATGCAACCGACGCTCCGGTAAGCACGATGACCAGCAGGAACAGAATGGTTTTGACGAGTACAAGCTTCTGCCCCAGTCCAGTCGCCACCTCGTCGCTCAGGCTAAGAATGTTGATCTGGTTGGAAAGGAACGGAACAATGACTAGACCAACGAGTATGACAGGTGCAATAGCTTGAATCTGGCTCCATGTCGTTCCGATGAGTCCTCCCGAAGTCCACATGGATACATCCTTGGAAATTTTGAAAAAGATACTGATGCCATCTGAGATGGCATACATAAAAGCGGATACCGCTGCCCCAGCCAGAACTACCCGGATAGGAGACAAGCTCCCCCTCCGCATCGAGCCAAGCACAATAACCAATGCGGCTCCAAGTGCAGCACCAACAAAACAAGCAACCATAATCCCAAAATATCCGAGTGATGGCATGAAAACAAAAGCCAGGGCGAGTGCCATATTAGCACCTGAAGTCAAACCGAGCAGTCCAGGATCAGCCAGCGGATTGCGAGTAATTCCCTGCATGATGCCTCCGGAGACGGCGAGAGCCGCTCCGATCAGCATGGCAGCGAGTTCCCGTGGAAGCCTGATCTCTCGCAGAATAAGAATATTATCGTTCTTCGTCGCAGAGGTCAGGGTCAGCCACAGATTGCGAAATGTTGTTTCTTCTGCGCCAAACATCATGGCGATGATGAAACACACGATAAGTACGAGTACACTACCCAGCAGCTTGGTTGCAAACCGAAAAGGAAGTCGTTTATTTTTCATCGCGTTCAAGGTTTACTTGCCAAGAAAATGTTCGATAAAGAATTCCAGCTGGTATTCCATGCTCAGTGGATCATTGAAGTAAAATGCCTTGGCATCCGCTTCGAATACTCGATTATTTTTCACCGCATCAATATTTTTGTATGTTTCGGTATTTTGGAACGAATTGTCCTCGTCAGCATTTTTACTGAATATTACATAGTCACCCATGTAGTCTTTCAGTACTTCGTTCGATACTGCAAAGAATCCGTCTTTCTTGGTCGCTTCCTTGACCTTATCTGGCATGCCTAAACCGAATTGATCATACAGTATTTCCGTTCCACGTCCGAATTTCTCGCCATACACATAAAGTTGTTTATTGAACGTTTCAATAACGGATACAGTCGCATTCGCGCCAATTTTAGCTTTGATTTCTTCCCCTACTTTTTTGCTTCGAGCGTCAAAATCTTCAACCCAAGCTTGTGCTTCTTTTTCTTTGTTCACAAGCTTTCCGATCTCCAGTTGTTGCTTAAGGAAGTCCACCTTACCATATGTATAGGTGACTGTTGGAGCGATTTGCTTCAGCTTATCTACGTTCTTGATATCAGACAGGCCGATAATCAGATCCGGGTTCAATTCAATAATTTTCTCCAGACTTTCGTCGGTAACCGCCTCTGTATTCGCTAGTTTTTCTTTGAAATTTGGGTTCTCCTTGGACATTTCATCCACGCCAACCAGCGGCACATCCAGTGCCATCACGTTTCCTGTCAGGAATCGGGTCAGCACAACCACGCGTTGCGGGTGGGAAGGAACTTCCACAGGACCCGTCTCCGATTGATAAGTGAACGTGCCCGAATCTGACTCGGATGAAGAACCTACTGATTCCGAGTTCGAAGAAGTAGATTCGTTGGATGCAGTTGCATTCTCCGTTGTATCTTTGGCTGAGTTGCTTCCGCAAGCGCTAAGCAATAAAACCAGAACGAATATAAATGGAACAAAAAGCTTTCTCATTAGATGACTCTCTCCCTTTTCTCTTTGAATATGAAAATCATTCTCATTACAATAGCTAATTATAGGCATGCAGGAAGAACCTAACCATGCCTTTTTGTTTGAGAAAACCTTTGGATTATTGGATGCCAGTCCATAAGGATACAGCCCGTCCGAGCTGCAAACGAATGGAAACCGGATTGTAGGGTATCCACTCTTCCTGCTCCAGATGATAGATCCGATTTTGCTTCACTACCTCAAGCCCTTTCCAGTATTCCGAGTTAAATATACCTTCTGAATGAGCCTTTGACCCTTTTTCATCTGGAAAAACAATGACAAGCATACGAGTGCCCTCGTAATCCTGAAGTTCCGATAGTTGGATAGATACCGAATGAAATTGATCGCCAAACCTCTGTATTTCCTGGGCAATCTTGGCCGGAGGACGTAATCCTAGCGATCGATACATCACATATCCAACATTTCTAATTCCATATATTTGTAATTTTTCTGATTTTATGACGAGAATGGTCAGCGTCTCATTCACAATCGGGCTTGTTTGAATAGCTTCCCGCGCCTGTTGTTCTTCCCTTTCAAAGTCTGCCAGCCATTGTTCTGCCTTCTCCACCCTTTGAATCGCCTGTGCGATAAACCGCAGATGTTCTTTCCACCCAAGCTCCATCCACGCAATTTCGATAATAGGAGCGATTGATCGCAGAGTTTCGGAGCTTAATTCGTTCATGTGTATGTGCAATTTTGCTGCAATGATGAGCTCAATATTAGCATCCAGCAATGCCGACTTTATTTGTTCAGGTGAACTGTCCGAGTGGATAAAACGTATCGTTTGAGGTGGGCTTACTCCCTCTGTGCTTACATATTCGCTGCTTTCCGAGATGACGACCGCTGGTTCTAATCCAAGTAACATCAGATGGCTCGCATAAGGCGCAAACCACACAGCCACTCGTTGAAAAGGTCTGCGACGTGTGTAACCTGAAGGACTCTCTCCTGTCTGCTGCTTGAAGCGACGACTAAGATAGAATTCATCCTTATATCCGACCTTTAGCGCGATCTCACGAAGTGAAGCGGACCCGCTAATTAATAACTCTTTCGCCCGGTGAACACGTAAGCGTGAAAGATATTCATTGGGTGCGAATCCAGTAAGTTGCTTAAATAGGATGGAGTAGTGAGACCGACTGACCCCCGCAATTTCGGAAAGCCCTTCGGTTGTTATTTTCTCACTAAAATGGTTCTCCATAAATGTGATGCTGCGTTCCATGGACGGTTGGTCATTCGCAATATATCTCGCTTCCATCTGCTCCAACAGACTCATCAGTACTTGATGAAACAGAATCTGGTTACGCATATGCCTGACTTCATTGCCAGGTAAACGATACATATAGAGCTCCTCAAGCTGAGTTGCAATCGTTGGTTCATAGAACTCAATAAGCGTTCCTGCCGCAAGCACACTGGACCGTCCCATGGCTTCCATGGGCAGTGATCTCTTCTGTTCTTGTGTGCTAATGGAGAGGGTGTATATATGAAGAGGGTGCATCAGATTCCCCTGTATAACAACATCACTCTTCGCCGGAATAAGGATTACCATGCCATCGGTGAGTTCGTAAATATGATCGTCGTCGAGATGAAGTGTACCCTTACCACTTGAAACGGCCAACAGAATGGTCAAGTCCTCATGGATTCTATGTATTGGCATGGTTGACGTACTATATAATGATTGAATGCTGTCTGCTGTATATATTGGAAAATAGGACTCTGCCCATTCCGAGTTGTTCATTATTCTTATTCCTCCGTGACTGTTATGACTGTTAGCGGAAAACTAAAATAATCGTTCCGTTCTGGGGTCACTCAGTCCACTTACTGATGATGGGATGATGCCTGATAAACGGCTCTGCATGACTATTTTAACATTGTGGCTTCCTCCAGAATACTAGCGTTCAATTATAAATAGTTTTTACGATTGTCGCCATAACTATGTGAGAGGTCATAAGGAGAATTAGCATAGGTTAATTCAATGCAAAAACAAGAAAATGTTGTTTTAGTTTGGTTTATTTGCCCTCTTCACCACTTTCTGCTCCAGTGTCATGCAGAATTGAAGTTCGTACTGAGCCCATGATGCGGCTCCTTTCTCCATTTATTTATCTCGTGATTAGGGAATTAGCATTTGGTTTAATTGCGTTCGTATTTTAGTTATCTCATCAGACCCGGTAGTTTTAAGTCTTACCAAAGGAAACGGATAGTTTTCACATATATCATTTTTCAACATATCTCGTCTGATTTGATCGCGATTATTGCGGTGATAGGCAAATCCGTCAACTTCAATCGCAAAAAAAGGTTGCTTGTTCAAAGCATCATAGATTACAAAATCAAATGATGCTCTGTTCCTTATGTACTTCTTTTGTTCATCCGTCATGTGTTCAGTATTTTTGAATACATCTTTGAGGTATACCTGTCTGCAAAAGGTAATTCCTTTGTATACCTCTTCACTAAGGATATCCGATAAAACACGCCACATGATATTTTCGGACTTATACTTAGATTTTATCACCAATCGATTTTGTAAATCATTCAAACGTTCTGAATACTCTGAATATAACAAATCAAACACGGAAATAAGTTCACTATGAGTGACGTGTTCGTGCATAGAGTTGTATTCAATATAGCGAATTAAGTTGCCTATATCTTTTCTGGAATTTCGAAACAACGCATAATCTGTAACTAATATAAACTGGTTTTGGGCTCTGGATACAGCAACATTGACCAAAGCTGAGTTTTCAACAAACTTCTTACCAATCTGCCCGTCACGTGTCTGATCAAGTACTGTAGACATAATTATGATCGGTTTCTCACGCCCTTGGTATTTATGTACAGTATCGATTTCAATGCCGTCCTGCAAAGCTAATTCAGCTTCTTCCACCTGTAAGCGGTAAGGCGAAGTAAAACCTATATCTTCACTGAATAAACCATCCAGGTGAAGCTCCTTGATGATCTCTTTTTTCACTACTTCAATTTCCCTTTGGTTAAAACTCCCCTCGCTACCTTTGATCGTAACTCTTCTGTAATGGTTTCCCTTGACTGTGTAATGAACTCTTATCGGAATATCGGAATCCGCTTCAGGCGTAAAAGGAATCAGTTCATTGTTATAATATTGAGAGTTGCAAAACCCGATGATCTTCGGATGACATCTGTAGTGTTCCTTCAAAAGAGATCGTGGTAAATTCTGACCATACATTTCAACTACGGATGTAAGTAAGCTGTGTTCAAAATAATTATAGTTTTTTTTCACTTGATGTGGCTGGAGTTTGCTCTCTATACTCTGATCAATGATTTGTGGTAATTGCTTGGTATCTCCAACGATAATCGCATGTTTACAACAAGATAAAGCAAGTACGCCTGTAAGGAGATCCACCTGAGATGATTCATCAATAATGACATAATCAAAGAGAAAACCCTCTGGAATACACGAAAGCAGCGAATGCGTTGTACTGAGCATCACAGGAAACTGATCCAAGAACTCATCAAAGTTATTTTTATACGTTTTTTCATCACCAACAAATTTCTGTTTATTTTTGTATCTTTGGTACAACTCATGTTTGAACAATATTGCAGAATTAGTCTCGTGAAGCTTTAACAGATCCTCGAAAGATTCCATATGTAGCACATGCTGAATATCATTTTTACGTTTCTCTAATTGTTGCAATTTAGTTTCATAATATTTTGTTTGCATTTGTGTAATCAATTCCAGACGATCCTCTTTTAACTTTTTAAAGTCAGTGAAACCATATTTAAAAATTAATTTTGCTCTCTGTGCTATTCCCCTAAGACCATTTCCTATGTAACTCTCATCTACTAAGAAGGAAACTATTGTTTCAGGCGTGTTACTACGATAAAATAATCGTTCTATCTCTCCATATTGGTGGTTCCGGTTATGATGCTTAAAATGTTTTTGCTCCAGCCGATATGCTGCGATCTGTTGCTCAAGTATTGCTTTTTGATTCGCCAAGTCCAACAAAGTATTCAACTTCTGCGTCACTTCCCCAATTACCTGAACTACTGCATCTGCTTCATCAATTTCCCAATCCATAACTTCTTGATATTCAGGTAGATTCCCAAAAAAGCTTTTTCTGTTTTGGGAATTCCCCATTGATGCTACTACAAAACCATAACCGTGTTTTTGTAATTTTTCCTTAACATTTTGTACCGCTGCATTGTTGCCAGAAACTACGGCTACAGTTTTATTCTGTATGATTAAGTTCGCCAAAATATTTAAAATCGTTTGCGTTTTCCCAGTTCCCGGGGGTCCTTCTATAATGCAAATATTATTTTCAAGAGCTTGCTCCAACGCCTGTTTCTGACTTAAATTAAACCGAAATGGATAGATTACCCGGCCTGATTCATTTTTCATTTGATCGATGGAAGAACCACTCATATATGTTGCAAGCACGCTTTCCTTGTTTATAAAATTCAACTTAGAAAATTGCTTGTTCAAAAATGCTTCCCGACCAGGATCTGCTTTGGTGTGTTGTGCAATCTCTTTCCAATAATTGAGTAGGCTCGTCCATTGTTGATAACTTTCTTTGTTTTCCGCAAAACTTATGGCGGCAGTGTCAACAAGCATTGATTGTTCATTCTCCATAAAAACCTTAGTGAGTTCTTCAAATACCACTACTTCTTGAACATTATGTATCGGCAATCCATCCTTCAATACAATTTGATTTTGGACTATCCTGTGTATAGGACGTTCTTTCACTATAATTTTATTCAACGAGTAGCTGTATGTTTTACTACCTTTATTGAATCTAATTTTCACACTATTTTCCTCAGTTGAGAACTCTGCAATATTTCTTGTTTGATCATTCTGATCCAGAATAATCAAAATTTCTCGTTCATTCATTTTGTTTTTCTCCTGTATTGTAATTTAAAAAGTGTATTTTTCCCTAGTGATAATGAAAAGCCACTCCCCATCGCTTCACCATCTTCATACAAGTTAAGTAGAGTTTACTCGAATGGCACGTATTCTACCACAAGTCAACCAAACATCAAACAAATCCTGTACAGCAAAAACCCGCCAAACACTCGGAAATCCTTGTGTTTAGCGGGTTCTTTAGGTATGGAGCCTAGGGGGATCGAACCCCTGACCTCATCGCTGCCAGCGATGCGCTCTCCCAGCTGAGCTAAGGCCCCAAATTATGAATATAACAAGTTGTCCAAATCTGCAATGCTCCGCAGGCGACTTCTATATCATATAAAATACAGCTTTTGCTGTCAACAACTTTTTCCTTGAAGCTAAAGTGATTGGAGAAGAACAACCTTTTTACTGGAACACACAGATGGTAACCCCAGAATGCTCTTCCCCTTTTACCCGTTTCACTAATCCTCGTTGCCTTCTTTGGACAATAGGGATTTCAGTTCTTTCATGAACATATTGATGTCTTTGAATTGACGGTACACGGAAGCGAAGCGCACATAGGCTACTTCATCCACTGGAAACAGCTGTTCCATCAGCAGTTCGCCAATTTGACGGCTCTCTACTTCTGCATCGGCTGTATTTCGCAGAGACTTCTCTACTTCAGATACCATCATTTCCAGTGTCTCCACAGAGACCGGACGTTTCTCACAAGCTCTAATCAGGCCACGAAGAATCTTGTCCCGGCTAAATTCCTCACGACTGCCGTCTTTCTTGATGACGATCAGCGGCGTTTCTTCCACCATTTCAAAAGTTGTAAATCGACGGCTACATTGCTCACACTCACGACGACGACGAATCGATTTCGATTCATTGGCCGGCCTTGAATCAAGCACCTTTGTGCCCAGATAGGCGCAATAAGGACATTTCAAATCAGATCACTTCCCATGTTTTACTTTTTACCAGAAATTGCCTACATGCATTTAGTTATGAAAATCGTATTGCCGACACATAATACTTTTACCAACCGCGAGGAGGTGAACAGCAATGGCACAAAGCAATGGTAACTCCAACAACCTGGTGGTAACTAAAGCTTCCGCAGCTCTCGAACAACTGAAATATGAAGTTGCTCAAGAACTCGGAATCAGCATCCCACAAGACGGATACCAAGGTAACATGACTTCTTACGAGAACGGTTCGATCGGTGGATACATCACGAAGCGTCTGGTAACAATTGCAGAACAGCAATTGGCAGGTCAATACCAATAATATCTGCATCGTAATACGGTACACAGAGGAGCATGGAGCGGCCGGTGAACAACCGGCCTGCTCGGTGCTTCTACTTATTTTAGACCATGAATCCAGATTGTATTAACTTAGAACGTATTATAGATCTTTACATACTGATTATAATAATAAATGACGCGTTGTACATAGTGCCGGGTTTCTCCAAACGGAATATCTTTGACCGTCTCGAATGAACCATCCCATACGCCATCCCTTAGCCATGAGTTCACTTTACCTGGACCTGCATTGTAAGCAGCAATCATAGCCGCTTCATTGCCGTCAAATTGATCTGACAGATTGCGTAGATACCAGGTACCCAGCTGGATATTCCTTTCAGGCTCGTGCTTCAATTCTTCCAATGAGGTGCCCGGTATTTTAGCCTGCTCCATAATCCAGTTAGCAGTGTCGGGCATCAGTTGCATTAAACCGATGGCACCTCTCTTGGATTCCTTGCTTGTCTTAAAATTGGTCTCCACCTTGATGATGGAAGCGATGAGAAACGGATCAACCTCATAACTCTGAGACTGGGCCCGAATCTCTTCCTTATAATGAATCGGATAGAACCATGACATCCAATTGGTATTCAGGAACAGCACCAATACAAAAGACACAAACATTAACAACAATACCCGTTTCTTACGCAGCAATCTCATATTAGGCCCTTACGATGCAAAAATGAAATGAGTTGCTGCTCCGTCTCTGACCACAAGCCGCTGTTATCGATAACCACGTCAGCACGCTGCTTCTTATCTTCAATATCCATCTGCACGTCTATACGGGCATCTGCCTGTTCCGCCGTCATTCCATCCCGGCTCATCAGTCGTTCCCGCTGCACTGACCTCGGAACGTAAACAACCATCACTTCTTCGAAGCCTTCCTCCAGCCCTGACTCGTACAATAACGGAATATCCGATACGACCAGCTTGTCCGGATGTTCGATCTCATACAGAGCAGCGCGCTCGCGCATCTCCTTGCGGATCGCAGGATGTGTAATCGCCTCAAGTGCCTTACGTTCCTCTGGATTCTGAAACACAATACTGCCAAGCTTTTTCCGATCCAGTGTTCCGTCCTCATTCAATATGGCTTGTCCGAACCGCTGAACAGCCGCAGCCAAAACGGGATGCCCGGGCAGCATTACTTCCCGGGCAATAACATCTGCATCAATGAGCAACGCTCCCTTACTGGCGAGAAAGGCGGACACGCTGCTTTTGCCTGTCGCGATCCCGCCGGTTAAGCCAATATTCATTATTTCACCTCACAACAACTTCATTATTCCCATAAACATTAATAAAAGCGCAGGTAATACAGATAATCTTCGCATCCACCGCAAAGCAGCAAAGCGTAATCCAACTTTCATTCCCAGTGACAGAAATGCCCCGCTAAACAACGCAATAACTAATGCTGTCCACAAAGTCGGGAATCCCAATAATGCTGCCCCTAATCCTGCACCGAAAGCATCCAGAGAAAGGGCTATACCAAGCCACATCGCTTCTTGGACGGATATACTGCCCGAGTTATCCATATCCGCCTTTGAGGGACTACGCAGAATTTGTATAACTACACCCAGCTTCCGCAGCTCAAGTGTAAAGACCATTCGTTCCAGAGATCCTCCAGAAGCAGATGGCTCAAGTTCAAGCGCGAGCACCTGATTTCTGCCCTTCGACTGAGCTTCTGGTGAGGAGGCTTGCGTACTACTGCGGATTGTTCCTGCTGCTGTCCCCTCACCCACTCCATTGTCCGTTTCCAGCTGTTCTTTGTCACGTTTTCGAATGAGTTGCAGCAACGACCATGCGCCAATACCGATCAGAATAACCGCTCCAACAATTGAAGCCACGTCCGGAGATACGACATGAGACAGAAGCACACCTACTTGCATGGATAATGCAATAACCAGACCTGAACAGATGGAAATGACGACAATGGATAACAGCGGAATTTTAGTCCTCCGCAGCCCATATGTAATCCCGACCCCAAAACCATCTAAACTAAGCGCCAAAGCAAGCGCCAGTAATGAAATAAAATGATGCAGCACCCCGGATTCCTCCCCTGTGCGGAACTCGTTCCAACTGGCGGCTGCCAGTATGGGTATACGCCCGCTTATTTCTGCCATATCAGTATATGGAGGGAGGAATCCAAGGGTGCTACAATTTGACGATTTCGTTCATGCTGGCAAACCCATCAACGATTTAGAGCAGCGGTTGACACTTCGGACAGTAATGCGTACCTCTGCCGCCCACTACACTCTTCTCGATTAATGTACCACACGTTGCACAGGGTTCAGACTTGCGTCCATATATTTTCAACTGATGCTGGAACATTCCCATCTCGCCCTGTCCATTGACATAGGACTTTATGGAGGAACCACCTGCATCCACCGCATCCTGCAGCGTAATCACGATCGCTTCATGAAGTACGGTTAACTGGGCTTCGGTCAATGTCTTGGCAATGGTCTCTGGATGAATGCCTGCGCGGAACAATGCCTCGTCCACATAAATATTCCCGATGCCTACAACATATGCCTGATTTAACAAGATGGCTTTGATTTTGGTCGTGCGTTTACCAACAGCATCACGGAATGCGGCTACAGTAAACGCAGGATCAAGCGGCTCCAGCCCCAGTTTTAACAAAGGTTTGGATACCAGTTCCTCACCTGCATTAAAGAGATGCATTGTACCGAATTGACGGACATCCTTGTAACGTAATTCTGTACCATCGGTAAAGTGAAAGATAACATGGGTATGCTTCTCCACTTCCTCATGCTGTTGGTACACCCCGTACCTGCCTTCCATCCGCAGATGGGAGACAAGCACAAGCCCGTCCAGCAAAATACGCAAAAACTTGCCCCTGCGCTCCACACCGATCACGGTATGTCCCTTAAGTTCCATTGCAAATGCATCTATGTCGTCCGGCCGCTGAATAATCCGCGGCAAGCTAACGGTAACTGAGTCAATGGTCTTGCCAACAATAAGTTGATTCAATGTTCTTCTGACTGTTTCGACTTCCGGTAATTCCGGCATGATGTTCTCACCTCCCCTATATTATAACGGAAGATGGCGCTCAGCGGGACCCCTTCTTGTGTCGAAAACAGTTGAACATCATTTTGTAAAATAACGGAAAACCCGCTTGGGATCTATTATTTAGCCTCGTACCAGTTCTCTCCGTAGCTGACTTCTGCTTTTAGCGGTACTGACAGCTCCAATGCTTTTTCCATCACCGAAGGAACCAGCCCTTTCATCAGTTCCAGCTCATCCGCAGGCACTTCGAATACAAGTTCATCGTGCACCTGTAGCAGCATGCGGCTCTTCAGCTTGCGTTCACGTAGCGCTTCATCCATCTGTACCATGGCAAGCTTGATGATATCTGCCGCAGTTCCCTGAATCGGTGTATTCATCGCTGTCCGTTCCGCGAAGGAACGCAGGTTAAAGTTGCTTGCATTGATTTCTGGCAGATAACGACGGCGTTCCAGCAACGTTTTGACATAACCATCCTGACGGGCTTCCTTCACAATATCATCCATATATCGGCGAACACCCTGGAATACTTCAAAGTATTGATCGATAAACTGTGCTGCCTCTTTCCGCGTGATGTGCAGGTTCTGCGAAAGGCCGTAATCACTGATGCCATAAACAATTCCAAAGTTAACCGCCTTGGCAGAACGACGCATGTCTCCATCCACCTCTTCTGGCTTCACACCGAACACATCTGAGGCCGTCTTCGTATGGATATCCATGTCCTGAACAAAAGCTTCCTTCAGCCGCTCATCATCTGAAATATGTGCAAGGACGCGCAGTTCAATCTGCGAATAGTCTGCTGCCAAAATGGACCATCCTGGTTCGGAAGGAACAAATACCTTCCTGATTTTACGACCTTCCTCCATCCGAATCGGAATGTTCTGCAAGTTCGGAAACTGGCTGCTCAGACGTCCAGTAGCCGCGATCGTCTGACGGTAAAACGTATGCACCTTGCCATCCTTATCTGAAATCTCTTTGAGCAGTCCTTCTACATATGTGGACTGCAACTTGGCAAGTTGACGATATTGCAGAATATGTTTGACCACATCATTATATGGAGCCAGTTTCTCTAATACTTCGGCATCCGTAGAGTATCCTGTTTTTGTTTTCTTCACCACAGGCAGACCGAGTTTATCGAATAAAATCTCACCCAGCTGTTTCGGTGAATTCAGATTGAATTCCGTACCGGAAAGCTTGTAGATTTCCGCCATCAACCTGGTGATATTTTCTTCGAACTCACTACCCAAAGCCTGTAAATCTGCCGTATTAGCCTTAATGCCCTGTTTCTCCATATCTGCAAGAATACGTGACAACGGCATCTCCAGTTCATGGAAAAGTGCGTTCATCTCATTACTCTCCAGTGCCTGCTCCTGGAGTGGAATAATGGCTGCTACTGCCGCCGCTTTGCGACACAGAAAATCGCCCAGTATATCCGCCTCAGGCACCCTGTATTTTGCACCTTTGCCCATAACCGTATCATCCTCCACAAGGGAAGGCAGACCATACTTTGTGGTCAGGCCACTAATTGTCTGATTCGATTCGGTTGGATCAAGCAAATAGGCAGCCAGCTGCACATCAAAGGACGCTCCAGCAAACTCAATGCCATGCGCATGCAGTGCGAGATCGACACGGTGCAGATCATAACCACGCTTGGGTTGATCAGCATTGCCAAGCCATTCTCTTACTGGTGCCGCTGCATCAGACTGGAGCAATTCGGGAGACAGGAATGTATAGGTTCCGGCTGAACCAACAGCAAGTCCAATTAGTTTCGCCTGATGCGGGTTATCGCCATGTGTCTCCACATGCAGCACATCAATGGATTCGAGTGAACCGAATAGTTCACTAATCGTTTCTTCTGTTGCAATGGAGGATTCCACTGCGGCAGCCGGAACGGCTTCCCGTTCAGAAACTACACTTGCACGGAATGACAGGCGCTCAAGCAAAGACTTAAATTCGAGCTTGGCCAAAGCCGGACCTGCCAGTTCCTCTTTTAAGCCAGCGAACTGCATATCTTCCCATGTTTGTTCCAATGGAACTTCACGGTGGATCGTGGCAAGGTGCTTGCTCATACGTGCATCTTCGGCGTGAGCCTCAATCTTTTCTTTCATTTTGCCCTTTAGCTCACCTGTACCGTTAAGAACTTCTTCAACCGAACCGAACTGGTGCAGCAGTTTCAGAGCCGTTTTCTCTCCGACGCCAGGAATGCCCGGAATATTGTCGGACGTATCGCCCATCAGACCCTTGAGGTCAATGATCTGCAACGGGGTCAGGCCATAACGTTCCTTGATCTGAGCAGGATCGTACAGCTCAATCTCGGTTACTCCTTTACGCGTAAGCCCGATATGCACATGTTCAGAGGCAAGCTGCAACATATCTTTGTCACCAGACACAACGAGAACCTGTCTTCCGGCTTCATCCGCACGTTTCGTTAATGTTCCGATAATGTCATCCGCTTCAAACCCTGCAAGCTCAAACTGGGCAATCCCGAAGCCCTGAAGCAGTTCTTTCAGCAGCGGAAATTGCTCGGACAACTCCGGTGGTGTTTTCTCCCGACCACCTTTATATTCCTGGTAACCTTCGTGCCGGAACGTAACTTTGCCTGCATCAAATGCCACCATCACATGTGTCGGTTTATGTTCTTCCAGCAAGCGCAGCAGCATCGTAGTGAAACCGTACACCGCATTGGTGTGCAAGCCTTTCGAGTTAGTTAGCGGTGGCATTGCAAAAAACGCCCTGTAAATAATGCTATTTCCATCTATAAGAATAAACTTGTCCATTCCAGCACCTCACGTATCGTATGGTCAATCCTTCAATTACATCTACTCTCATGATACCATACACACCAGTTACAACAAAAAAATTAGTCATCTTTATAGGTCATGATTTGGCCTGCAAAAAAAAGGAACTCCCTCAGCGGATGACCTGTTCACAGGCCGCCCGAGAGAAAGTCCCTTCATTTCGCTACGAATAATACCCCAATTCCACTAAAAGCGGTTACCTATTGATTCAAATCAGGGCGTTTTCCTGTTACCAGATACACCGTGCTCTCACCAATGTTTGTTGCGTGGTCACCAATCCGTTCGATATAACGTCCTACCAACATCAAAAGCATCGCTTGGGAAGCCTTATTTGGATGATCTGTCATAAACGAGTAGAGGTCACTGATCATATGACTGTACAATTGGTCAACCTGATCATCGGTCTGAGCCATTTTGTAGGCCAGATCCGTATTTTCTTTCAGGAAGGATTCAATGGATTCCTCAATCATGGACTTCACGATTTCCGCCATTCTTGGAATATCCACAAGCGGTTTAATGAGCTCCTGCCCATCCATACGAAGGGTCACTTTGGCCACATCCAGCGCAAGGTCACCCATACGCTCCAAGTCACTTGAGATTTTGAAGGCAACGATAATGCGTCGCAAATCCTTCGCTACCGGCTGTTGTGTAATGATGAGCTTGGAACCCAGTTCCATAATCTTGTCTTCCAGGGCATTCAGATTCGCATCATTCTTGATGATGACCTGAGCTTTCTCGGCATCCATCGTCTGTAAACTTTCAATAGCACCATCCAACGCTGTGCCTACATGCTCACCCATTTGCCGAAGCAGTGTGCGCAGTTCCTCAAGCTCCTGATCAAATTCTTTTCTGCGAATCATAGATTCCATGTCCTCCTTATCCATCATCTCCGGACACGCCGGGATCGTTCGAACTCAGCTTGCTTATCCGAACCGTCCGGATATATAATCCTCGGTTCTGGAATCCTGCGGTGTGGAGAACAACGTTTCTGTATCTGCTGCCTCCACCACTTCTCCGTTCAAAAAAAATACCGTACGACCCGATACACGTGCAGCTTGGTGCATGTTGTGCGTTACCATTACAATCGTGTATTTGTGGTGCAATTCCTTGACCAGTTCCTCAATTTTAAGCGTTGAAATTGGATCAAGTGCAGACGTTGCTTCATCCATCAACAGTACGTCAGGCTGCACGGCCAGAGCACGTGCAATACAGAGGCGCTGCTGTTGTCCACCGGAGAGACTGAGTGCTGATTTTTTGAGTACATCCTTTACTTCATCCCACAGTGCAGCATGAACAAGACTCTGCTCAACCAAACGATCCAGTTCGGCTTTTTGCGTCACCCCGTGAAGTCGTGGTCCATAGGCCACGTTATCGTAAATGGATTTTGGAAAAGGGTTAGGCTGCTGAAACACCATTCCGACCCGCTTGCGCAGCGTCTCTACTTCAATCTCATTGCTATAAATGTCAGAACCGTCCAACATAACTTGTCCTTCCACACGTACGCCTGGAATCATGTCATTCATCCGATTCAATGTACGAAGCAAGGTCGATTTACCACAGCCCGACGGACCAATAAATGCGGTAACCGTCTTCTCCGGCAGGTCCATCGATATATTTTTAAGCGCGTGATGCGTATCATAGTATAAATTAAGTCCTTCAATGTGAATGAGGTCCTTCATGGATGTTCACTTCTCCTTCGCGGCAGGGACAACCAGATTCCCTTACGTAGACCGATGCCAGTGATTGAACTTGGCTCTCGGTCATCTATAATATCCTACCCTCTCATTGTAAAAACAGTATCACTTTCATGTTAACGGAATGTAAAAAGAGACATCTTTCACACCGATGACCCTTCTACCTGATCATTGCGTATGAATGATGCCTATCCTGCCGTCATTTAGTCATCCGCCTGGACCATATCTTGCAGTCTCTCCCGAATGTGCTCTGCCAATTCTCCCGCAGTTTTACCTTCCATCGCGATATCCTCTGCAATATGGGACATGCCCGCTACAGCCGTGTTCAACTGTTTGAACGAAGCCCCTCCTTCATTTACATGAATAGAGCTGTTGTCAATCTCTGCCGAGCTTGCTCTCACCAGTTCTACAGTCTGTCTAGTCAAACCTCCGATATCATCCAGCAAAGAGGACATATTTCCGGCAACCTCACGGGTCTGCTTGGCAAGTGCGCGAATCTCACCAGCGACGACCTGGAAACCCCGTCCATATTCCCCCGCATGTGCCGCTTCAATGGAAGCATTCATAGCCAGCAGCCCACTTTGGTCAGCCAATGAACGAATGGAACGCGCCATCCCGGAACCCATATCGATGGAGCGAAGCATGTCATCCGCGTGCTTCTGCTGGCCCTCCATATGCTGATATACACGGTTATAGGAAGCATCAACCTGATTGAGACTGCTTGCTCCCCGTTCGGATAACTGCATGATCTGAGACGCTTCTCCCCCCGCCTTTCGAGCGGCTTGAACCAGTTTGGTGACAGAGTCGTTAATTCTCGTTATTTCCTGCCTACTCTGTGTAATAATATGTACACGTTCTTCCGAAGCCACATGCTGCAGCTTACGTGAAAGGGACATAACCTCCCTCATCGTCAGCACACCCAGCAAACGGTCTTCTTCCGTAACGATCAAACAATCGTAGAAATATTGCTCACTGCGCGCCAGGGCAATGTCAATAATCGCGGTCGCTTCTGCATGCACATCGACAATAACAGGAGAAGAGTCCGCTACATGTACAACCGGCTTCCGATAGAAGAGATCTGCCGCGAAGCGTCCATTCAACATCCGGTATAACGTCTCTCGCATCAACAAACCTAATGGATGCATGTGATCATCACATAATACAATACAAGGGTACTCCTGATCCTGATTGAGCAGGCTTGCCGCTTCCCCACAGGTCGTGTGAACGTCAATTACAGGTATTTGACGGCAATAATCCCGTAATGAAATTACATTCTCTTTGGTGATCCCAACTTTATCATCATCTTTTTGCTCTCCCATGGGAGCTATAACTTGATCCTGTTGCGTATCTATTATTTCTTCGGGCTGGTCGGGCTTCACTTCGAGCAACATGGGCATAAATGCGCAATCTCCTTTACGTATGAGCTCCGTCCTGAGGTGGGATATGTAGGTACAAAGTATCACTCAGACAGCTTCATCCTACTCCCTATACGTAAAGGAAAATAATTGTTTTTGTTAACGGAATGTAAAATAAAACTCCCCGATCATTGTTAACTTGAATGATGGGGAGTTTTTCTTTTTACAACCAATTTATAACCTACACCACGAATCGAATCAATGTGAACCGATTCCGGATCAAGCTCCAACTTTTTCCGCAATGAACTGACATGAACGTCCACCGTGCGCTGTCCTCCGATATAATCGAAGCCCCAGACCGCATTCATCAGATCATCCCGGGTAAGCACAACACCCGGCTTCTTGGCCAGATAGAGCAGTACCTCGAATTCCTTGGGACGAAGACTGATGGATTGTCCACCCAGAGTCACTTCATACTTCAAAGGATAAATCTCAAGCTCTCCCAGAATAATACGTGAACCGTCCTTATCCTCTGGCTGCGGCAAATCTTCACCGTTTGAATAACGTCTTAACACCGCATCTACGCGTGCAAGCAATTCGGATACTCCAAATGGCTTCGTAATATAATCATCGGCACCTGATTTTAAGCCTTGTACAACTTCGGCTTCACCGTTTTTGGCTGTGAGAATAATGACCGGTGTACTGACACCCTGAATTCGTAACTTGTTCAGAATATCCAGACCATTCATTCCAGGAAGCATCAGATCCAGCAGAATCAGATCAAACTCCTGGGACAACGCCCGATCATAACCTGAAGATCCGTGATCCTCAGCAATGACATCATAGCCCTCTTGTGTCAGGTTGTACGTAAGCAATCTTGATAATGTTGGTTCATCTTCAATAACGAGCAAACGCTGCGCCATGATACCCCTTCTCTCCTATAGGTTGTCTGTTGCCACAACACTTTGTTTATCATAGCACCTAATTGTTAACTCTGTGTAAAACAGCACATTCCTTTTACATTTCACTTCCATCGTACTAGATTTCTTCATCCTGAATTAATGGAAGGATAACGCGAAACGTAGTCCCCATGCCAAGTTCACTCTCTACAGACAGTTTGCCATGGTGCAATTCTACCAGATGTTTCACAATGGAAAGTCCAAGTCCAGTTCCTCCCGAATTACGGGATCTGCCCTTGTCTACCCGATAGAAGCGTTCAAAAATCCGCGGCAAATCTTTCTTCGGAATACCAATTCCTGTGTCGGATACCGCAAATACAACTTCTTCTTCGTCCTCATTATGTTCAACCGACACTTGTAATTTTACCCGTCCACCCTCAGGGGTGTAATTAATGCCGTTGGATAACAGATTAATAAAGATCTGCTTCATTTTATCCTCATCAGCTTCAATATACAATTCTTCGGGAACATTCATCTCCAGCCTAATCTCTTTCTTCTCCGCCACCTTGGACAGGGTGCCCAGAACCATCTCGAAGAACGAATGCACATGCACAGGTGAACACTGCAGTGGAGCCCGTTTGGACTCAATTTTGGACAATTCCAGAATATCTCCGATCAATCGGTTCAGTCTGTCACCTTCATCATATATGATTTGCAAGAATGAACGCTCTGTCTCTTTATCCTGTACGCCACCGCTAAGAAGTGTTTCGGCAAAACCTTTGACTGCAGCTACCGGCGTCTTAAGTTCATGAGATACATTTGCTACGAACTCACTGCGCATCGATTCCAGCCTGCGGATTGCTGTTACATCCTGAAGGAGGAAGAGCATTCCCCGATAAGCGCCGTCATCTTCGGACATCGGTACTCCATCAATCCGAATTAATTTTTCCACCGGATTGAACACACTTACTTCTTCATGCATCGGTTCTCGCAATGCAACACTCTCTTCAATCGTGCGTGTCAACTCATAATGTCGTTTTAATTCAATATAAGGTTTCCCGGTAACCCGCTCCGCCTGAATGCCAAGCATACGCTCCGCTTCCCGGTTAACCAGTGCAATGGATTGACCTGCATCAATCATGATAATGCCGCCTGTCATGTTGGCAAGCACGCTTTGCAGCAGAGCTTCATTATCTCTAATCGTTTTTAGCTGCATCTGAAGGCTGTCTGCCATTCCGTTAATAGCAAGTCCCAGTTGGCCGATCTCATCATTACGAGTTACATCCACTCTCGCATCATAATCCAGCTTGGTGATCCGGTGAGCCACCTTCGTAATATGCTCAATGGGTGATGTCAGTCCCCGCGCAACCCGATAACTTACCAGAGCCACAATCAGAAACAGAAGGCCCAGGGTGAAGAACATCAAAATCCAGCCCTGCTGAAGACCCTGATCTACAGCTTCAAGGCTCATGGATAGTCGAATGTAACCGTCAAATTTACCATTGGGTAACTCGATCATGTCGCTTTGATCCGAATTCACAGGAAGCGCCACATACAGCATGTCTTGCCCTAATGTTGCACTATAACGAATCGACTGACCATAGTTTTGCCCTTCCGCTTCTTTAATCTCCTGACGGTTCAAGTGATTGTCCATTGAATTGGGATCGCTCTCCGAGTCGCCAATGACCGTTCCGTCTTTATTGATAAAGGTTACCCGTGAATCCGTCAGTCGATCCAGCTCGACAGCACGTTCAGAGTAATATTTCTGTGTATCTGCATTTTTGGGATCAGTTGCATCATGGAACGGGAACGTTGCTTTGAGCAAGTTGATCTCACGCACCATCGTTTGCTCCAGTGCGGTAATGTGAGTAGTCTTAAAAACCCTGCCCATCGTATAACCCGCTACAATGACGGAAATACCGATCAGCACCATCATGATGATGGCAAGGCGAATTCGGAACGGTCTCATCTATCTCTTCCTTTGTTATAAAATTAATAATTACATATCCATTTCTATTCGATCACCACGAGTGGTGGGCTGTGAAATAACAAGAAACTCCACATCTGCTTCTCCGCGATTCTGCATCTGATGTGGCATCTCCGGCGCAATTTCTATCCCTTCATGGGGTCCGAGCATGAACTCTTCCCCGTTAAGTTCCATACAGGCCTCACCATTGAGGATGAAAAAAAACTGACGACTTATGGAATGATAATGCCGGGTTTCAGATGTTCCTGCAGGCATACGTTCATGAATAACGCTCAGTGCTTCATTTTGGACGAGATGCCAGCCATCACATTGTCCACCCCATATATAGTGTGCTGCATTTTGTTTGCTAATCTTCATATGACCGCCTCCGAAGCTTACTTGTTCGGTCTATATCATATCACAGATAGCATGGTGACCCTGCCATTTTTGATAAGTAGCAGAGCGGCAGCTGTTCTAGAACTATCCACAGGCAAGCCTAATGATAAAATATCATGATTGTATCAACGCCGATCCCGACTTTTGTAAACAGGATCAAAATTAAATCCATTCCGCAATATACTCATAAAAAAAGGCGTATCGACCAGTCGTGCTGGTAAACGATACGCCTTCATTCGAAATACGTCGTCAATGGATTATCCGTTGACCACTTCGCCGCCATTAACGTGCATCACCTGACCGCTCACGTAGGAAGAATCGTCCGAAGCGAGATACACGTAAGCTGGAGCCAGTTCATCCGGTTGCCCTGGACGTTTCATCGGCTGAGTAGCACCAAATTCGCTCACTTTTTTCTCATCAAATGTGGATGGAATGAGCGGGGTCCAAATCGGCCCTGGAGCGACAGCATTCACACGAATTCCCTTCTCCACAACGTTCATGGACAAAGAGCGTGTAAATGAAGTGATAGCTCCTTTCGTAGATGAATAATCAATTAACGTCGGATTTCCGCGATATGCGGTAATGGAGGTTGTATTAATGATTGTACTGCCTTTCTTAAGATGTGGCAGAGCAGCCTGTGTAATATAAAACATGCCAAAAATATTTGTGCGGAACGTACGCTCCAACTGTTCTGGAGTAATATCCTCCAGCTGCTGCTGGGGATGCTGCTCCGCTGCATTATTTACGACAATATCCAGCTTACCTAGCTGATCCACTGTCTGTTGCACGGATTTTTTGGCAAACGCATCGTCACCTATGTCACCGGCAATCAAAATACATTTGCGTCCTTCCTGTTCGACCTGACGCTTGGTCTCTTCTGCATCCTCATGCTCACTCAGGTATACAATCGCTACATCTGCGCCTTCCTTCGCATATGTAACGGCAACAGCACGTCCAATTCCACTGTCTCCACCCGTGATCAGAGCAACCTTATCCAACAACTTACCGGCTGCTTTATATTCGGGTTTCTCAAACTCTGGTTTGGGGTGCATCTCCGATTCAATACCCGGGCGTTGATCCTGATGTTGGGCTGGCATGGTCTTTTTGTTTTGTGTGTCGGTTGACATCTGGCATTTCTCCTCTCAAAATGGAATGTCTGATTCAGATTCATTCTGTAGGATGGCATGAACAACACAGATTATTCCCTTTTCCAACAGTCATGCTCCAAAGTTCCTGATCTGTTGTCTCGATACTTACTTACCACGCCCTTTTGGCAGTCAAACAGAAAAATCCCCAATACTAATATGGTTGTTTCTTTATCTTCACTCGTAGACATGCTGTAACTGAGGCAAAGCCGCATTGAATTCGACCTATTTTGCCAAACATTCGAAATTTTTTCGAAATTGAACTGATTCACCACCCAAATTGTATTCCTATGCAGTATGGGCTGATGTACAATGTACAGTATACAGATAAGCTTTAAAATACATTGATCCAGTTTGAATGAAGCTATCATACTACCCAATTAAGCAAGTATTCTGATCTAATATGGAGACCTAACCCATGGAATCGCACATTAATTCTTATATAACACTTGTAACAACATCAGCTGTGCTGAATGTTTTTCTGTGTTTATATACTTATGTTAGAAGAGCAGAAATCCCCAGTTCGAAGATATTCATTCTCTATACAGCATCTCTGTCCGTTTACACCTTCGGATACGCGATTGAACTCGCCAGCAATACACTGGAGCAGATGAAATTCTGGACGGTCGTCGAATACATCGGCATGCCTTTCTCCGCCTCTCTTGGACTGATGCTCATGATGCAATACACGGGTAAAAAGTTATCCAAAAAAGCTTCTGCGGCGCTGTTTGTAATCCCTTCCATTACCTTGTTCATGGTCGCAACAAATGATTTTCATCATCTTTTCTATAAAAGAGTATGGCTAAGAGAAGACAGTCCCGTCCCTCTAATGGATATTGCCATAGGGCAATGGTACGTTGTTCATGGTGCATTCACCTTTTCCTGTCTGCTATGTGCCTGTCTTATTCTCGTCGGACAATGGAAACATACCAAAAAGATGTATCGTCGTCAGTTACTTACACTGATCACTTCACAGCTTATTCCCATGGTAGCGGCCTTTCTGTATTTGCTTGGTCTGACCCCAGGTGGTATGGACCCTGTTCCGGTTCTCATGTGCATAACATCCGCAATGTACATCTGGGCCATTCTATGATCCCGACTGCTAACCATCGTACCTATTGCCAAAGATAGTATCTTTGAGAGCATGCGTGAAGGCGTTATTGTGCTGGATAGTTCCAATCGTCTCGTCGATTACAACAAATCCCTGCGTGATATGCTTCCAGAGCTTGATTTCAGCATGGTGGGTCAACATCTGAACGATATATGGCTGTCGCTTGCCGGTGAGACTTTTCCAGTTGAATATGGCCGAGAAGGTCTGCAAACCGATCTGTACTGGCAATTGAACGGAGAGACCGTCTGCTATCAAGTAAGAACCTCTTATGTTTATAACAAAGACGGACAGGCCGTTGGCACTCTGATTATGCTGATTGATATTACAGAGCAACGTTTCCTTCAGGAACAATTAAAACAGCTGGCTTACTTCGATGGTCTCACCAAAATTTATAACCGTACGCAGTTCCTACTTAGAGGTCGAGAGATACTGAGTGAAGCCCAGCTTAATCTGCGGCCTGCAGCCTTTATATTATTTGACATTGATCATTTCAAACGAATTAATGATACCTACGGACATGACGTTGGTGATCAGGCGATCATTCATGTAGTCTCTGTATGTAATCGTTATCTGAACCCAGAGATGTTGTTTGCACGTTATGGAGGAGAGGAGTTTGTTATCGCGGTTCCCAATGCATCTCTCCATGATGGTGAACAGCTCGCAGAGAAGTTACGCATGGCTTTGTTGAATGCCCCGCTGGAGGTACAGGGCACTCGTATTCCACTAACTTCAAGCTTCGGAGTGGCGCAATATAATGGAGGGTCCGATTCTCTGGAATCCTTGCTGCGTGATGCTGATACAGCACTATATGAGTCCAAGCGTAACGGTCGTAACACCGTATTTGCTCACGCTGTGAGCCTAAGTTAACAAAATGTAGAGTAAACAAAGTGAACCTATACATGCCGCTAGTTCAACACCACCACCTTGCTTCTTGTCAGACATTTTGCCAAACCAAGCGAACAAAAATAGACAGCCTCTGGGCTGTCTATTTCACTACGATTCAAGATTTCACTTTCTTATTCAGCTTGTCCCAACGTTAGAAGTGCAAACGTTTTATGTTAAGCTCGCCAATAAAACTTGTTCGCAGCAGTTATTAGATTACCTGGTTGTTCACCATCAGATATACCATAATGAGCAGGAATACGGCCAGTAATGTGCTGAACGTACGAATCTTGCTCTGCTCTGCACTGACGTCACGATTGCTTTTCACAGCCTCTGCTGCCAACCGTAGCGGTTTCCCCATAATGCCACCAATTGCTGCGATAGCCAGCAACAATACCACTACTACACCCATCCACACATAGGAATAGTCACCCTTGGTCATCAAGTAACCACCCGTAAGAAGCTGAATCACAAGTCCGTACTGTGCGATACGGTTCAATGAACGGAGCGATGCAAATGCTCCCTCTTGAGCGGCGACACTCAAGGTCCGGATTTTGCCAACTACGAATGGCAAGATCAGATAGAAGCCCATCGCCAGTGCTCCAATAATATGGAGCAAATACATAATCATTGTCAAAATGTCCATCCTCCTCAAAAATTTCATTCAGTGTGCTATACATCACATCTCATTATACTGGGGAACTTATCCAAAGAAAAGAAAACCTCCGGATGATCCGGAGGTTTTCTGTCTGTTCCTGTCAAAAAAATTTCAAACTTACAGGTTTACTACTGAAATGACGTTACGAACCGAATCCGCAGATTTGTCTAGTCCCGCTTTTTCTTCAGCAGTCAGTTCCAGTTCAAATATTTTTTCGATTCCGTTACCACCCAGAACGGTTGGCACACCAAGGAACAAGTCGTTGTAGCCATATTCCCCTTCAAGGTAAGCAATAACCGGAATGATTCGTTTTTTGTCTTTCAAAATGGCTTCAGTCATTTGCACCAATGAAGCTGCTGGTGCATAATATGCGCTGCCATTTCCAAGCAGGTTCACGATCTCACCGCCGCCAACACGTGTGCGTTGTACGATGGCTTCAATGCGATCTGCCGGGATGAGGGTATCGATTGGAATCCCGCCAACGCTGGAATAACGAACGAGTGGTACCATATCGTCTCCGTGTCCGCCAAGAACGAATCCACGGACGTCTTCAACCGATACATTCAGCTCTTGTGCAATGAATGTGCAATAACGCGCAGTATCCAGTACACCGGATTGACCGATTACGCGGTTTTTAGGAAAACCAAGCGTCTGATAAGCTGCATATGTCATTGCATCTACCGGGTTGCTTAGAATAATGACGATGGAATCAGGGCAATATTTTTTCACATTTTCACAAACAGACTTCACGATTCCTGCATTCGTGTTGACCAAATCATCACGGCTCATACCCGGTTTACGGGCAATACCTGCCGTAATAATAACAATCTCCGAACCTGCAGTATCCTCGTAGTTGGAAGTACCGACGATATTGCTGTCGAAGCCCTGAACAGGACTAGCTTCCCACATGTCGAGCGCTTTACCTTTAGTCGGGTTTTCCAATTGTGGAATATCAACCAGAATTACATCCCCGAGTTCTTTTTGGGCAAGCATCAAAGCCGTTGTAGCTCCGGTAAATCCGGCGCCGACTACTGTGATTTTTTTGCGCTGAATAGTCACGATTCACATCTCCCCTTACAGGTTTTTAATGATTTGATCAGCAAATTCAGAACATTTCACTTCAGTAGCGCCGTCCATCAGACGTGCAAAGTCATAAGTTACTGTTTTGTTGTTGATGGAAGTTTCCATACCTTTGTAGATCAGGTTAGCTGCTTCTTGCCATCCCAGGTGCTCAAGCAACATAACGCCGGACAGAATAACGGAACCAGGGTTCACGACATCTTTGTCTGCATATTTAGGTGCAGTACCATGAGTAGCTTCGAAGATAGCATGTCCTGTTACATAGTTGATGTTCGCTCCTGGAGCGATACCAATTCCGCCAACTTGTGCAGCAAGTGCATCGGACAGATAGTCACCGTTCAGGTTCAACGTTGCGATTACATCGAACTCACCTGGACGAGTCAATACTTGTTGCAGAGCGATATCGGCAATAGCATCTTTCACGATGATTTTGCCAGCATCTTCAGCTGCTTTTTGAGCTGCATTAGCTGCATCCGTACCGTCTTTTTCTTTAATGATATCGTATTGTGCCCAAGTGAACACTTTATCAGCGAACTCTTCTTCAGCAACTTCATAACCCCAGTTTTTGAAGGCACCTTCTGTAAATTTCATGATATTACCTTTGTGTACCAATGTAACGCTCTTACGGTTGTGATCGATGGCATATTGTACTGCTGCACGTACCAAACGTTTGGAACCTTCAGAGGATACTGGCTTGATACCAATACCGGAAGTTTCAGGGAAGCGGATTTTGTTTGCTCCCATCTCCTGTTGCAGGAATTGGATTACTTTTTTCACTTCTTCGGAACCTTCTGCGTATTCAATACCCGCATAGATATCTTCCGTATTCTCACGGAAAATGACCATGTCTACCAATTCAGGACGTTTAACCGGAGAAGGTACACCATCGAAATAACGAACAGGACGCAAGCAAGTGTACAGATCCAGTTCTTGACGAAGCGCTACGTTCAGGGAACGAATTCCGCCGCCGATTGGTGTAGTCAGTGGTCCTTTGATCGCTACGATATACTCGCGAATGGCTTCAAGCGTATCGTTTGGCAGCCACTCCCCGTATGTATTGAATGCTTTCTCGCCAGCAAACACTTCATACCATGCGATTTTTTTGTTGCCGTCATATGCTTTTTCAACAGCTGCATCCAATACACGTTTGGAAGCTTTCCAGATGTCACGGCCTGTACCGTCACCTTCGATAAATGGAATGATCGGGTTATTAGGTACTTGCAGTGTACCGTTATCAATTTGAATTTTTTCGCCTTCAGTTGGGTGAGCAAATTTTTCTAATTTCATTAGTATAATTCCTCCTTGGGTTTCGTAGATGCAGTATGATGACATACCGCTTGTCTTGTTGGAGGAAGGGTTATGAACAGGCTGACCGTATTAGCCAACAGGTTACACCCTTCACTCCGTCCTTTTTTATTATACTGGTTTTGATGCCATTAGCGAAGTTCGATTGAAACGTACTTCTGATCTGTTGGGCCTGTGTACTCTGCGCGCGGACGAATAATACGGTTATCCGCAAGTTGTTCCAGAATATGAGCAGTCCAACCTGATACACGGCTAATCGCAAAGATTGGTGTAAACAGTACCTCTTCAATACCCAATTGGGTGTATACGGAAGCGGAATAGAAATCTACATTTGGTTTCAGACCTTTTTGTCCTGTTACCAGTTCTTCAATCTTCACCGACATTTCGTACAGGCGTGTATCGTTGTTCATGTCGCCCAGTTCCTTGGACATCTTTTGCAGATGTTTTGCACGTGGGTCTCCATTTTTGTATACACGGTGTCCAAAGCCCATGATCTTCTCACGGTTGTTCAATTTTTCTTGAATAGCCGCCTCCAGACGATCAGGTGTACCAATCTCATTCAGCATTTTCATAACGGCTTCATTTGCACCGCCATGCAATGGTCCCTTCAGTGCGCCAATCGCAGAAGTTACTCCCGAATAGATGTCGGACAGCGTAGCTACTGTTACACGTGCTGCAAATGTAGAAGCGTTCAACTCGTGATCCGCATGCAGGACAAGCGCTTGATCAAGGGCTTTAACAGCAGTCTCGGCTGGTTGTTCTCCAGTCATCATATATAAAAAGTTTTCTGCGATGGAAGCGCCTTCTTTTGGGGCCACAGGTTCTTTGCCCTGACGGATACGGGCTATGGCTGCCACAATGGTTGGCAACTGCGCTTGCAGCTTAACCGCTTTGTTCTCATTCGCTTCCGTTGTCATCTCATCAGCCTGCTCATCGTACAGAGCCAGTGCGGATACCGCGGAACGCAGTGCTGCCATGGTACTCATGTTTTTCGGATACAATTGGATTTGTGCAATCAACTCGCTCGGAATCGGCGCGTAATCGCTCAGGCTTTTGCGAAGGGATTTCAGTTCATCCGTAGTTGGCAATTTACCAAACCACAGTAAATAGGCAACTTCTTCAAAGCTTGCATGTTCTGCCAGATCGTCAATATCGTAACCACGGTATGTAAGCACACCGTCTACAATGGAGCTGATCGAAGAGGTTGTTGCAACGATGCCTTCCAGACCTTTGGTAGCTGTCATATTACATCTCTCCTTTAATAAACGAAATCAAGAACCCATCCAGAGTGTCATCTACGTGCTCAAACGCACTCGTCCTTCTTTTGTAACCATTTACATTTTAAAATTAATAAATACCTCAATATCCGGTTTTCATATCTGTCAATCGGTATTTCCTTATCTCATCATACTGGATTTTGTCGTTTATGTGAACATGATGCGAGGTCATCCGCACATCAAACTTCTTTATCAGACCGATAAAGCATTTTTGAAAACCTTTACAAAAACAAGGTTGACATTTTATTCTTTTTATATAAATCCGTGCTATAAATCAAGTTTTTATTGCTATATTTTGTGAACATGAGGCATACTCTAGGCAAAAGAAAAGATATAATTCGACGACATCCTGGCGTTTCAAATCAGTGTATTTGCTCTATATTAACTAGATAGCTTCCTGTGCTTCCTTCATGGTAGCTTGAAATGGAATAAGGAGAGTTGATGCTTGGATAGAATCATAATGAAACGCCTGTTGCGCGGCTTATGGGTGATTATCGCGACCATACTCATTGCCGTTGCCATATACCTGTTGTTCCCGCTGTTATATCCTTTTGCCATCTCCTGGATTATCGCTTATGCGATGAACCCTCTGGTGAAGTTGCTTCAATACAAGGCCCGATTTCCTCGCTGGCTAGCTGTAACCTTATCACTAATCATTTATTTTGGGGCCATTGTCGTCGTATTGTCTGCTGCGGTAACCCGTATGGTCAAGGAAGTCATTTCACTAACAACAAGCTTCGACCTTCATGTCGATGAGATTAAGGCTACGTTCGTCCGCTGGACTCAGAATGACACAATTCAGAGTTTAATTGGACAGATTAATGAATTTTACAAAGAAAATCCCAACTATCAGGAGACCATTAACAGCAATATTAGCAAAACAACCGAAACGGTAGGTACAGCAGTAACGGATCTGGTCACCGGATTTTTCAACATGATCCTGAACCTGCTCACTTCTCTACCCAATATGGGAGCCGTATTAATCGTGGTCCTGCTGTCAACTTTCTTTATTAGCAAAAGTTGGACCAGACATAGCATTACCGTATCGGGTTGGGTACCCTCTTCCATTCGCAAACCGATTACCGACATATGGAATGATCTCAAAAAAGCACTGTTCGGTTATGCACGAGCCCAGTTGATCATGATCTCCATCACTGCATTATTTGTCATGATCGGATTGCTTGTGCTCCAGGTTAAGTCTGCCTTCACGATTGCTTTGTTCATCGGTCTGGTGGATCTGCTTCCTTATCTCGGGGTTGGCCTCGTGATGGTTCCCTGGGCGGCATACCTGCTTATGAATGGAGATCTGTACCTGGGGATCGGCATCAGTATTGTATATCTCATTGTGCTGATTGCGCGCCAAATCATTGAACCCAAAGTGCTTGCCAGCAGTGTCGGATTGGACCCTCTCGCCACATTGGTTGGCATGTTCGTCGGATTGAAACTGTTCGGTGTACTCGGTTTGATCATCGGTCCTGTCAGCCTCGTTATCCTTGATGCATTCAATCGAGCGAACGTATTTCGTGATCTCCGAACATACATTATTAACGGACGTGTCCGATGAAATCATCATTTCTGTTTTCTGTCATCCGCGTATCATCAAGATTAAAAAAGGCACCGCTCATCAGACTGAATCTGGTGGTGGGTGCCTTTCTTTAATTGATGCTGGTATATCCTATTGTTTCGGACCACGATAAAACTTAATACTTCCGTTTCTCATTTTTTTCTCCAGCCAGCCAAGGAAGAATAGACGGTACACTGAACGTGTTACTGGAAACAACAGTGTAAAACCGATCAGATCTGTGATAAATCCCGGAATCAACAGCAGGAAACCACCGACAAAAATAAATAGTCCATCTACCATTTTCCTTCCGGGCACCTTACCGCGCTCCATCTCGGATTTGGCATCAATAAGTACTTTTCGTCCTTCAAACTGCAACATTGCTATACCGATCAAGGACGTGAGAATCATGAGAAGCAATGTCTTTCCGGCTCCAATCCAGTCACTCATAAGAATGAAACCAAACAGTTCAATCACCGGAATGATTAATAGCAGGGCCCACATCCATTTTCGCATTACGTATTACCCCTTTCCTGAAAGCCACACTTTCTCAAGCGCGCTGTAGAGCTCAGAAGCTGCCTTATCCAGCCTGACTGGCTTCCAGTCCCCATTGACCCATACATGCTGGGTAGAGCCTGTAACCAACCGTTCACCAGGAAGGGACTCCTCAGATGACCATACTCGTTGCCCAATGCCTATCTGCTCATTAAGGTCTGGAGTCATGCGCCTTATGTCATACTCATAGTTCAGTCGCAGACCACTAAATGCAGCAATACGGGTGAAAATGACAATGTCATCATCATACCGGGCAGGTTTATGATATTTCACATCCAGTCCGGTTACCGGAAGCAGTAACCCCTGTTCTTCCATTTTACGATATGTATACCCCATTTGGCGAATCATCTCGGTTCGACCGATTTCAAACCAATTCAAATAGTTAGCGTGATAGACCACACCCATCTGATCACTTTCTTGATAACGCACGCGAAGGCGTGCCGTGTACCAACTGCCATTGCTTTGTTGTTGCATGTTACCGGCCTCCTTCGATATACCAATTCTTACGTATCTAGCGGCGTTAAAGTGTCATAAAGATGGAAAAAAAGCAACGGGACGCAAACGCCCCATTGCTTCATTCCTGTTGCTTCTCGTCCAAACACAATTATGCGTTGTTTGGAATTTGGCTTACTTTGATCAGGTTAGTGGAACCGGAACGACCCAAAGGTACACCCGCTGTAATAACAACAAGGTCTCCTTCTTTTACAAGTCCGGATTTCACGCCGCCTTCAATTGCATTTTCAAACAAAGCGTCAGTAGAATCAACAAGTCTTCCTTTGACTGGTGTTACACCCCAAGCCAATGCAAGACGACGAGAAGTTCTGTCTTCCGTTGTCACCGCGATGATTGGAGATTCTGGACGATATTTAGAAATCATGCGTGCTGTATGACCGGATTCAGTCGAAGTAATGATCGCTTTAGCGTTCAGATCTTGAGCTGACAGGGCAACAGATTGGCTGATTGCTTCAGTAACTGTTGTTTGTTGAGCTACACGTTGTTTCAGATACAGCTCTTGGTAAGGCAGAGCGGACTCTGCTTTTTCGGCAATACGGGACATTGTCAGAACGGATTCAACTGGGTATTTACCCGCAGCTGTTTCACCAGACAACATGATTGCATCTGTACCGTCAAAGATCGCATTAGCCACGTCACTTGCTTCTGCACGTGTTGGACGCGGGTTGCGTTGCATGGAATCCAGCATTTGTGTAGCTGTGATAACCGGTTTGCCTGCAACGTTACATTTTTCGATCATGCGTTTTTGTACCAATGGTACTTCTTCCGCAGGAATCTCTACACCCAGGTCTCCACGAGCAACCATCAGGCCATCGGACACTTCAAGGATTTCATCCAAGTTGTCCACACCTTGTTGGTTCTCAATTTTGGAGATGATTTGGATATGTCCGGCATTGTGTTTTTCAAGCAATTCACGAATCTCAAGGACGTCGCTTGCTTTACGAACAAAAGAAGCCGCGATAAAATCGACACCTTGTTCGATACCGAATACGATATCGTTGGCATCTTTTTCAGTGATACCCGGCAGAGAAATAGCAACTCCCGGAACGTTAACACCTTTTTTGCTTTTGATCGTACCACCGTTAACGATACGGCATTTGATCTCGGTGCCTTGCACTTCCACCACAGTCAGTCCGATCAGACCGTCGTCGATCAGAATTGTAGATCCCGGTTCAACATCACTCGGAAGATCTGCATACGTAATGGAAAGACGTTCTTTGGTGCCCAGAATTTCTTCTGTTGTCAAAGTGATGTACTCGTCTTGAACCAATTCGATCGGCTCCACTTCGAGTTTACCTGTCCGAATTTCCGGTCCTTTGGTGTCCAGCAAGATCGCTACTGTCTTGTTCAGCTCTTCGCATGCTTGGCGAATTGCTGTGATCCGTCCGCCGTGCTCATCGAAATCACCGTGGGAGAAGTTCAAACGGGCCACGTTCATACCGGCCATAATCAATTTTTTGGTATTTTCCAATGATTCACTGGATGGACCAATCGTACATACAATCTTTGTTTTGCGCATTTTGGGTTTCCTCCGATTTTAAAGGTCTATCTTTTTATCTCTTTTTCTTTTTCCAACTATTAAATTTACTATACTTTTGCTCATTTGTATAGGAAATTCGTCACATCATTCAGCATTTCCCGACAAATTACCTGCTGTATCGACTTCGACAGGCACTTGGGGAACTTCAATCTGCACTTCAGGTTCAAACGTGACTGATCCAATTTTACGGAATTTCTCATACCGATCCTGTTTCAATTGGTCACCACTCCATCCTTTCATCTCGTCCAGATGACGAACCAAAGCATCGCTTATTGCAGCCGCAGATTCTTCATAATCCCGATGAGCACCGCCGCGTGGCTCAGGAATTATTTCTTCAATGACCTCCATCTCCAGAAGGTTTTTGGCCGTTATTTTCATCGCTTCAGCCGCCTGATCTGCCTTGGATGCATCTTTCCAAAGAATGGACGCAGCACCGTTCGGAGAGATCGCAGAGTAAATCGCATGCTCCAGCATCAACACACGGTTACCCACAGCCATAGCTAGAGCCCCGCCGCTTCCGCCTTCGCCGATGACCACTATGATAACGGGCACCGAAAGCTTCGCCATTTCCAGCAGGTTACGGGCAATAGCTTCCGATTGACCTCTCTCTTCAGCAGTATTACCCGGATACGCCCCTTTAGTATCAACGAATGTAATAATTGGACGACCAAATTTGTTCGCTTGCTTCATCAGACGCAGCCCTTTTCGGAATCCTTCCGGATGTGCGCTCCCAAAAAAACGGGCGATATTATCCTTTGTATCTTTCCCCCGCTGTTGGCCGATGACCGTTACTGTTTTTCCGTTCAGCTTCGCCAGTCCGCCAACAACCGCCAGATCATCTCCGAACATGCGATCGCCGTGCAACTCAATGAAATCGGTAAATATCAATTGGATCAGATCCAGTGCCGTCGGACGCTGCTGATGCCGCGCCAGATGCATTTTCTGGGCAGCCGTTATGCCGGAATAAATCTCTTCTTCGAGTCTATGATAACGTTCTTCCAGGCGGGCAATTTCGTCGGTGAAGTCGATGCCTTTTTCCTGTCCAAACTGTACGAGCTCTTCGATCTTTTTGCGCATCTCAACCAGAGGCGCTTCATATGGCAACTCACCCGCCATTTAGACCCCTCCTTTTTCACTATGCATGTCTAGAAGCTTGCCAAGGGTGGATCGAAGTTCTTTGCGATGGACCACCATGTCCAGCTGGCCGTGCTGCAAATTAAATTCTGCCGTCTGGAAATCATCAGGCAGTTTCTGACGGATCGTCTGCTCAATGACGATTCTACCGGCGAAGCCAAATACAGCTCCCGGCTCAGCAATGATGATATCACCAAGGCTCGCAAAACTGGCCGAAACTCCACCTGTCGTCGGATCGGTGATGACCGAAATATATAACCCGCCCTGTTCATCCAAACGGGACAAAGCCGCGCTTGTTTTTGCCATTTGCATAAGGCTAAGAATACTCTCTTGCATCCGGGCACCCCCAGATGTTGAGAAAATGATCAAAGGCAAGCGTTTCTCTGTTGCATGCTCAATCGCACGAGTAATTTTCTCCCCTACTACCGAACCCATACTACCTGTGAAGAAGTCGAAGCTCATGACAGCAACAACCACAGGCAAACCTTCTATGGTTCCCTCCCCCGTAATGACAGCTTCCTTCAGTCCCGACTTCAGACGCTGTTGTTCCAGTTTGTTGCTATATCCAGGGAAGTCGAGCGGATCAACCGAGATCATATCATCGTCATGCTCCACAAACCCTTGCTCATCTAAAACCATAGCAATACGTTCCATTGCGTTCAAACGCATATGGTAACCGCAAGCCGGACATACTTTTAAGTTTTTTTCCAATTCCTTGCTATATTGAATCGTGCCGCATTTGCTGCACTTGTTCATAAGCCCTTCAGGTATTTCACGTTTTGGACGTTCTCCAGCTTCCTGACCTTCGCCACGAAGCGCACGCTCGGAAGGTATGGTGGCGTACTTCCGTTTTTTCTGGAATATATCTTTGAACACAACTACACCTCTCCAGCCGTTGATTTGATGGCCGCAACCTGCAGTCCGTTGCATGTAGCAACTTCATCCGCGCGCTGCGGTAAACCGCTTACGACCCATACGCTGCCATGGGCCTTGTCCAGCATTCACAACAAAAAAATCCGCCGGTATAAGGCAAGGATCAGCGGCTTCTGTCAGCACGATTGATGTTACCTGCAATAACCGAAAGATTGTTGCGCCGATGTTTGAATCTGTCTTGGTAGGGTCTCTGGGAGCAATCTGGTCGGTCCTTGTCCTAACAAAAAAAGAAGGAAGGACAGCAGCATACAATACATGCAAGTCGATTCCTCACTCCGCTTACGCGGTCAGTCCCTTATGTACCATTGGTACTTCTTCACTGCCAAGGCACGTCTGATATCGAATGAATCAGGAATGCAGAATCGAATTCAGCACTTCCTGAACCTCTTCCAATTCCCCTGAAGGGACGCGAATCTCAAATTGCTGCTTGGATAAACTGATGGGACGGGTCTGTACCAGAAAACCTTCTTCCGAAAGCTTGGTCTTAATCTTGTCCGCAACCTTTGCTGTCGGTGCAATGTAAATCACCGTCCACATGCCATGTCCGCCCCCTAAGCTAATGTTCAGAGCCCGTATATTGGACTAATGATAACATACCTCACTTTTTTTCTGCAAGGAAGGGTTCGGGACCTTTGGGGAGAAAACGAGAACTAGAGGGACATTTGTCCCGCGAGGATAACCGATATGGTTGATGCAATGTTCCTAGGGCTTTCCTTCTCAAAAAGGGATTTCAGGCCGCTCAGGGCAGCAACAAGCCACCCTGGATGACCTTCCACTGAACAAACAAAAGATACCAAATGAATGAAAACACAAATGAAGAAAATCAGATATCCGATGGATATTTCTTGGCTTTAATATTTTTGTGAGCAATTCGGGCAGAAGCAGCAGCGGCGAGCCCGGCAACCAGGTCGTCCAGAAAAACATGTATAGCTGGTCCTGCTTCGTTCAGATCATGAATGACACCAATCTTTTCTTTATCCAGATAACCAAAACTGGTTAAACCGATCATACCATACACATGGGTAATGCCAAGAGCAAGAGTCTCGTCCACTCCATACAGGGATTCATCCGCCTCCATAATTGCCTGCAAAGGTTGCGGCAAAAGGCGTTTCTCAGCAAGCTCGTCGAGGGCTATACCTGTGTATAGCGTATATTGCACCTCACGTTTCTGCAGTACCGATTTTACACTCGTGACACAGTCATCCATAGTCAGTTCCGGGTGGTACCCTTTTTGCAGACGATATACAATTTCCGCGATTGCATCAATCTGTACACCCCGCCGGGCCAGCATGGCTTCTACGATTTCATATGACATATCTCGACCTCCCGCATCGCTCCCCCAAGGACCCCCAGGTCCTTCGGTGTTCTCAAGTGTATGCGGCAAACTCGCAAAATGTTCATAAAAAATGCGAAACGCACATTCGCTTTGGCAGTCTGCTTATCCAATAAATTATGTAAAAAGATTCACATATTACATGCTTGTGTTCAATATCTC